>NZ_CP012373.2:2437324-2741989 GCF_001305575.3 Beggiatoa leptomitoformis | reverse complement strand
TTAACATAAGACTTTATCTATCAAGGTAATTTAGCCGCTCGCTTCGTTTATACCTCAAAAGCAAATATCCCTGATTACATCCTCAAAATTTCCAACTACTTAGGCAGTCCGCACCGCTCGCTTTAGATTCATTGACAACAACATGTCAACAATATCCATTCTTTTGCGCGGAACAGATACCTTGGGTGTATGAACGTTTACAATGTGAAAACCAATAAAGGGGATTATATGCAACCAAAATTTGATAAGGCGTATTTCGTTAAAATGATGCGTTTTCCGAACGAGTGGGTCACATGGGGTATGTATCCAAATGAACTATTTAAAATACAACTTATAGATTATGAACCTGGTTCTGAAAGTGCTTCTGAGCATTATCGTTATGGTGCATTTCAATGGTGGCTTCATCAAAAGCTGACTTTGGATACTATACGTAAATATGTTGACTTGACGCACCTAGATCCAGACCCTCTAATGGGAGAGTCAGCAAGACGGGATTTAGAAAAAAGGTAGTGCTAAAGAGAAAGTGATATTAAAATAAGAAAACAGAAGAAAGAGAAGAGTCCCTAAAATGCTAACCTGCCCAAGCTGTAAAGCGACACACATCGTGAAATACGGAAAAACCCGCACAGGGACACAAAACTACAAATGTCGCGAATGCGGACGGAGATTTGTAGAACAACCCACCAAGAAATACATAAGCCAAGAGACGTGGGCACAGGTGGACAAGCTATTAAAAGAAAAACTCTCGTTAAGAGGAATAGCCCGTGTTACGGGAATCTCAGGCACATGGCTACAACATTATGTCAATGGTTTGTATGCGCAACAAAGACTAGAACAAGCGGTTAAAAAAAAGGACAGTTGCGCTTAGAATGCGATGAGATGTGGTCATTTGTTGGGCAGCGTCGCCAGAAAGTGTGGGTATGGTTAGCGTTAGATAGAGACTCACGAGAGGTTGTCGGGATTGCCTTTGGAAAGCGAGATGCGGAGGGAGCGCAAGCACTCTGGGACTCACTCCCAGCGGTATATCGGCAATGTGCAGTCTGTTACACCGACTTCTGGGAAGCGTACCAGAAAGTTCTACCGAGTAAACGGCATAAAGCGGTAGGGAAGGAGACGGGGCTGACCAATCATATAGAGC
Organism: Beggiatoa leptomitoformis; assembly: GCF_001305575.3. Classification (NCBI taxonomy): domain Bacteria; kingdom Pseudomonadati; phylum Pseudomonadota; class Gammaproteobacteria; order Thiotrichales; family Thiotrichaceae; genus Beggiatoa; species Beggiatoa leptomitoformis. Next base: position 2,740,851 of record NZ_CP012373.2, on the reverse strand, counting down.
GATTTAATAATACGTTAAGACAGCGTGTCAGTCGTTTAGTGAGGAAAACCTTATCTTTCTCCAAGAAGATAGAAAATCACATCGGGGCTACTATTTTTTTCATTAATGATTATAACAAATCACTGCTTCTTTAGCACTACCAGAAAAAAAAGTAGGAATAATTTAAAGTCTTATATTATTATTTATTTCTAATCATTTAGGCAGTCCGTGCTTAATCATCGATGTGCAAACAGGCACAATCCGCAACGTTTAAATTACGATATGTTTGGCAATATCCTTGAAAATACAAACCCAGAGTTTCAACCGTTTGGATTTGCGGGTGGTACGTGTTAGGAAATTCTCGAAATGACCCAACGACTTTTTATAAACGAATAACAGCTTCCTATAAAGGAACTAGTTGTCCTATCCCTTAGAATTTTTCTTGGTAAAGAAGAGACTGACGTTTAGTCTTTCTTTATCATAAACATCTGCTTAGAGAAACCGTAATGAAATATTATATAAAGAAGTTTATTTTATATGGTTTTATTTTATTTATTGCTTATTTAACTTTGGCTTATTTGATGCTTCATAAAGATTATGCGTATAAACAAGCTCAACAGAATTATTCTAATGGTCAGGTATCAGTTACTTTTTTAGGTCATGATACATATTCAGCACATGAGCGTAAGAGAGGCTCACCCTATAAGTTATTGTTATCTATTGAACAAAACATGACAACGGATTACCTAGTAATACTAAAAACAGTTATATTACGCAAAATGTATAGTAAAGAGGTTTCTTTTGAAAATAAACAAGAAATCTTAAAAACGCCAACTACAGAATATAATAAAACGTATCCTACATATTTTTCTTTTAAAGGGTTATATTTGGAATATACACCTTATGTGTTATATCTAGAGTTTTCGGTAAAAATAGGAGAAAACACGCAAATGGAAAAAGTTGAAATTCCCATTTATCCAAATTATCAAGAATATTATAGTAATACGCTATTGGATATGATTATGAGTGTTTAACAAACTTATAGCTAAGTAGGTTGGACATTGCCCCCACATTCGAGAGTATAACCACCTAACAAAGATTTTATCTATCAAAGCAAACTCATTGCTCGCTTCGTTTATGCCTCAAAAACCAATATCCCTGATTATATCCTCAAAATTTCTAACTACTTAGGCAGTCCGCGTTTAATCATCGATGTGCAAACAGGCATAATCATTTAATGCTTAGAGGATATCAAGAGTGGAATCATCTCATTTAAAACAATCTGTTCTGGAGAAACTTGCTCGTTCAGACTCAGATTTAGAAACATTTGAAGTAAGTTCCGATCTTTCACAGATTACTTTAGTATTTTCTTATCAAGGTATTCCAGAAAGTCGAATTGCGATTTTACTAACGGAGGTAGTTCACCTAAACATATCTAGAGATATATATGATAAGGGTGAATTTGCATTTGTTATTATGGAGGCAGTTTTAAGTAAATTAGAAAATGGAAAAGAGCCCGTTTTTAGTGAAATAGCTTATCCCTTTTTACCACAAAACGATAAATTAGAATTCCCTACAAATTTGTATCATTTACACATTGAAGGCGAAATTTATGCTGATATTATTTTTCATTCCTTTCATATATTAACTCCACTCATATAATAAACGTAGGGTACGTTAGGTGCGTCTTTTCGCACCATAACGCAGGATTATTCCAACGTTTTTTAACTGACTTTTTGGCGAACTCAATGCAGAAACCGCAAGTTATGCCAATAATCCCCTGTATCAAGTTTATTACAGCCGCAATAAAGCGGGACGGATTACCCAGAAATTAGAAACTATTGAAGGTATTACTCACACAATTGACTACAGCTACGACCTTGCAGAATGCTTAATTGAAGTTAAACAAGATGGAGTCATCACCGATGGAAACCGCCTACAAAGATTTAGAAGTTTGCATATTGGGTATTCTCCAACGGGCAATCACTGAAACTCGAACAATGGTTCTAATGGGACAAACAGAAAAAGCCGCTGATTTACTAGATGCTTTGGATAATATACCTAGACATTTGGCTAATTGGCAAGAGTCTTCAAAATTTGAAATTCAAGCACAACTCAGTTATTTTATGGAAAAATATCCAAATCATCTTACGAATTATGTAGAAGTCTTTGAAACAAAAAGGTCTCTTATATGGTAATTTTTTAACTATCTGATGAACGAACAGACAAAGGCAATGCCTATTCCACCAAAAGCAGATGACTATGGCATACGTTAGAGTTTTTTATTTGGTGACAATACTGATGATAACCTTATCGCTCAATAATTCTGCTAGTGCTGTAGATTATTATGTTCTTTAAAATACTCCGCTTGTAGAAGGACAATGTGAATGACAGCGAATAGAACACTTTCACAAAATATGGCGAGTGACAATCTAATACTCGGCACATGGATAGATACTTGTGAGTATGGTCCTGAAATGAGATACACAATCGGGCTACAAGGCAGTGAAATCATCATTACTGCTGTAGATACTCGTGATACTGAAGATGAAGAAGGCGATGTATCCAATATACATTGGGATGCAGATAAAGGGCGTTTATATTGTTGCGTTCATTGGGGGTCAACAGGTTTTTTAACAAAGTGCAACTTTTATCTAATTTCGTCAAACCAAATGGACTTCACATACACGAACACGGAAACAATTCTCTTTGTTCGTAAACAACCGGGCGATAATATAATCCCTCTTAATATTCACTCCATGATGGGAATATGGGTAAATTCCTGTGAGTACTTTGCTGATATTGAATACCATATAACATTGAAAAATGACATAACAATTGTGTCCATGATAGATAACTATGATGGTGAACAGATGGAAATATATGATACTCACTGGGAGAAGGAGATATTATTTTTATCTACTTATACCCCTTCGACGGGGCGTTTTCGGAAGTGCCAATTTCAGCTACTGTCACCTAATCAGGCGTTACTCACGCACACCTATACAGAAACTTGTATGTTAATTCGTGAACGAAATGAGTTAAAAACTAAAAAGGTTCACACAATGCGTTATAAGGTTGTATTGCTGATTGAACATCCATCTATTGACCCAGCAATAATAACTGAGCAATTAGGTTTATTACCTTTCAGACATCAGCGTTTTGGAGAACCTCGTATGACACCAACAGGAACTCCATTAGCTGGCTTGTGGAAAAACAGTTCTTGGTCTTGTCGACTTGAATGTGATGGTAAAAGAGCGTTTTTTAAAAATATTGATGAATTTGTTACTAAGTTAGATACACATCGTAAATTTCTATCTAACTTGGTACTTAGTGGAGGGAGTGTTTACTTAGGTATAAGTTTCTTAGGCAGGAATAATATTGGGGATGTACTAAGTTGGCAATCAATGGAAAAAATGGTCAAATTGAAAATAGACCTCGGAATAGAGGTTTTTCCTGATGAACGTGAGCATTAAAAACTAACCCGAGTAGGGTGCATCTTTTGAACTTCAAACGCTAGTATAAAGAAAGATGGATAACACTGTTTTAGGTCGCAATGTCTGTAATGTCGATATGTTGCACTTGCTTTATTAGGGAAAATCTGCTAAAAAGACGGGTTTCATTTACCACCTGTTTTTGAACAGCAGGAAGGAAAACTTATTATGTCCAGAGTATGTCAAGTTACAGGGAAACGTCCTATTTCAGGCAATAAAGTTTCTCATGCAAACAATAAGAGCCGTCGCCGTTTTCTGCCTAATTTACACGTACATCGTTTTTGGGTTGCGAGCGAAAATCGTTGGGTGCGTTTACGTTTAACCACTAATGCTATGCGTACCATTGATAAACAAGGTATTGATGTAGTATTGGCGGATTTGCGCAGTCGCGGAATGAAAATCTAATCTTTTTTATATGAGCCGAGGCGTATTATGCGCGATAAAATTAAATTGGTTTCCAGTGCGGGAACAGGTCATTTTTATACAACGACCAAAAATAAACGGACTATGCCTGAAAAAATGTCTATTAAAAAATATGACCCCGTTGTCCGTAAGCATGTTGAATACAAAGAAGCGAAAATTAAATAATATTGTCGCTCAGTAACTCACGCACCACGTTATCTCAGGCGTGCGTGAGTTTTAGCCTACCTATATAATCCCTTTCCCCCAAACCCCATCAAAAAATTGCTTTTCTAACGCGATCCGTTGACGTGGTGCAGCTTCACGCTCTTTCAGGTCGTTTGTCAATGTTTCTTCAGCGGCTTGATACCCAACAGCAATCATTGCCATACAAGTAATCCCTTCGGGAATGTCAAACACCGTTTTGGCTTTAGTAGGGTCAAATCCCCCCATTTGATGCGCCATTAGCCCTAATGCAACGGCTTGTAAACAAAGGTTTTCGCTAGCAGCCCCTGTGTCATATTGTGCCCAACGGTTTGTTTGCCCATTGTGTTTAAACGTATCGCTTGCCATCGCCAACAAAATAACGGGGACATTTTTCACCCAAGTTTGATTCCCTTCAGCTAAACAACTAAAAGCTTGTTCCCACGCGCTTGGATTGGATGTTTTGTCACAAACGATAAATCGCCAAGGTTCATCACCAAAACAAGAGGGCGACCAGCGAGCTGCTTCTAATAACGATAAAATCTGTTCACGGCTCACGGGTTTATTCGCATCATAAGCACGCGGACTCCAACGTGTTGCGATTAAGTCATGTACGGGGCTAACAGTAACGGCATGTTTTGCTTTCATCTTTATTTCCTTGTGAGGAGGATACAACGTGAATAAACTAAGCCAAATCAAACAATAAAATTTCGCTGTGCGCGTTTGCAACGAGTTGCAAGGCGGTTTCTGCTTCTATCATCAGAGCATCACCACTTTGTAATAAATGACCATTAGCGGTTAGCTCACCTTGTGCAATATGCAAGTAAAATCGGCGGTTAGGTGTGAGGGCAATTTGAATTTTTTGGGTTGCATCCAAACACGCCGCATATAACAATACATCCTGATGAATCGTGACTGACCCCATACGCCCATCAGGTGAACCGACTAAGACTAATTCGCCTGCTTGATTAGCAACAGAAAATACTTTTTGTTCATAACTTGGGGTTAAATTAAGCTGATTAGGTTTAATCCAAATTTGTAGCAAATGGACGGGGTCTTGTTGAGAAGCGTTATACTCGCTATGGGTTATCCCTGTACCCGCGCTCATGCGTTGCACTTCACCTTTGCGAATAACGGCGGTATTCCCCATGCTGTCACGATGTGCTAATTCGCCCGCTAAAATGTAAGTAATAATTTCCATATTACTGTGTCCATGCGTTGGAAAACCCGCCGCAGGTGTTACCGTGTCTTCATTAATCACACGCAATGCACCAAACTGCATGTGTTGCGTATCATAATAATCAGCAAAGGAAAAACTGTGATAAGTATCTAACCATCCATGGTTGGCGTGTCCTCGTTCATGCGCAGGGCGTAAACTTAACATGATAATATCCTCATCGTGTTTAACGACATCATCAAAAGAATAAGGCTGTTTCTTGATAAAAAAATCAGGGATACAATCTTTTTCTACTGTTTTGAATTAAATTGTATTTAATGCTAAGGCGAGTAACGTCTGCACACAGACAATCGATTCATTTCCTTGCCTAACACTGCCCATTATTATAATCAATTTTTCTTGAATTAGTACTAATTAGTAATATAATAATTAAAACAGTCTTTGCAAGTAGTATTAAACATTAATGAGGACACCCCCACGATGACGCAACCATTGCCCGCCCTATTTATTGCACATGGCAATCCAATGAATGCCTTAGCTGATAATTCCTACACGCAAACCCTAACCCGTTTAGGGCAACAGTTGCCAACGCCAACAGCAATTTTAATGATTTCTGCACATTGGCAAACAGACGGAACACAAGTTGCGAGTAGCGCGCAACCTCGCACCATTCACGACTTTGGTGGATTTCCACCAGAATTATTTGCACAACAATATCCCGCACGGGGCGCGCCGACCTTGGCTAAAACCATTCGACAGCTACTCCCAAAGGTGACAGAAAATGCGGATATGGGCTTAGATCATGGCGCGTGGACCGTACTAAAATTCTTGTATCCACAAGCAAATATCCCCGTTTTACAATTGAGTTTAGATTATCGCCTATCCCCCGCAGCGCATTACGCGCTCGCGCAAGCGTTGCAACCGCTACGAGAACAAGGCGTATTGATTATCGGGAGTGGGAATATAGTGCATAACCTGCGAGCGATTCGCTGGGAAAATGCCGAGATTGCGCCCTATTCATGGGCAATTGCGTTTGACAAACAAGTGCAGCAGTGGCTGTTAAATCGTGACCATGCCGCACTGATAAATTATCAACAATTGGGAGAGGCTGCGCGCTTGTCCGTACCAACACAGGAACATTACTTACCCCTGTTGTATATCACAGCACTACAGCGCGTAACGGAAAAAGCACACCTATTTCATACAGGATTTGAATATGCAAGCATTAGCATGTTAAGTTGTTCAATGGCTTAACTCTTCCAAATAATCAACCATTAATTGCAAACTCTTTAATCCTTTATAAAAATTAACCTCTAAACGAAACGCCATTTTTACGGTTGGAGCGTTCGCACTTAATGGCACGTCTGCCATATTAAACGCAATAGCATCAACAGGTAATCCTGCGGGAAGCGGGCGGACAACCATTTTTAAATGACTATTTTTTAAAATGCGTTTATCCAAAATTTCAAAAATACCTTCAAAAATCGGTTCGGGAACATCCTGCCCCCAAGGAAGCAAATGGCGCAACTGTTCAGCAAACGGTAAAGTAAAATCGCTAGGACTTAATTCACCATCAGTATAAATTTTACCCTGAATATCCTCAGGTGGCAGATAGTGGCGAACTGCCTCATCAAATAACTGGCAAAACGTGGCATAATCCTCACGTGCTAAACTCAACCCCGCTGCCATCGCATGTCCACCAAACCGACTTAATAATTGCGGGTGTTGCATGGCAATATTTTCTAACACATCTCGAATATGCACACCCGCCACAGACCGCGCAGACCCTTTGATTTCATTATTATTACTCACTGTAAATACAATAACAGGACGATGCAAACGGTCTTTAATCCGCGATGCTAAAATACCAATAACCCCCTGATGCCATTTCTCGTCAAATAAACACAATCCTACGGGTAAATTTTCATTCAATTGCAATTGCACATCGGCAAGCTGTGCTAGCGCTTCTTGGTGCATTTCAGCTTCAACCACACGCCTTTCTTGATTCAACATATCCAAATTTTGCGCATGTTCCCATGCTTCAGCATCGTTTTCACTTAACAAGCAAGCAATGCCATAACTCATATCATCCATACGTCCTGCTGCGTTTAAACGCGGCCCTAATGCAAATCCCAAATCACCCGCAACCAATTCACTTTGTTCGCGTTGAGCAACTTTAATCAATGCACGAATCCCAGCCGAACAACTGTTTGCTCGCATCCGTGCTAACCCTTGCGCGACCAAAATACGATTGTTATAGTCCAACTTCACCACATCAGCAACCGTGCCTAATGCCACTAAATCTAATAATTCCGCTAAATTAGGTTCGGGTAAAGCCTGCTGTGTAAACCAATCTGCCTCTCGCAATGCCGCGCGCAAGGCTAACATAACGTAAAAAATCACCCCAACCCCTGCCAGATTTTTACTAGGAAAAACATCATCGGATTGATTAGGATTGACAATCGCATCTGCGGCGGGCAATTGTGGTGGTGGTAAATGATGGTCTGTAATTAATACTTTAATATTACACGCTTTTGCTCGTGCTACCCCCGCAATGCTAGAAATTCCATTATCAACCGTAACCAACAAATCCGCACAAAAAGGCATTGCAAGGTCAATAATTTCAGGGGTCAAACCATAACCATGTTTTTCCCGATTGGGGACTAAATACGCAACATGTTTTGCCCCCATCAGGCGCAGGGCTTTAACCGCAACGCTACAACTAGTCGCGCCATCCGCATCATAATCAGCAACAATCAAAATACGCTGTTGTTGGCTCAATGCCTCTTTAAGCAAGGCAACTGCGGGTTGAATCCCATTGAGCTGATGATAAGGCAGTAAATATTTTAAGGTATGGTTTAGCTGGGTATCAGGGTTAATCTGGCGTGAGGCTAAAATACGTTGAATAATTGGATTTATATCTGTCTGCTGTAGCGTAAAATTGGGGGGGAGAGGGCGACGGTAGAGAGCTTTTTGCATGGATTATGACGCGAGTGAAGTAAAGGGCGATAAACATAGCATAGGGGGTTTCATCAAATAACGTAAATATCAGATAGAGCAAAAAAGATTTCCTCCACAATCTCCGTAAACAAAAACCGTTTTATCACTGTTTTAGCTCACGGAAAAGTTAAACTCGATCTTTATTCTTACGACTACTTTTTCCAAAAACCGAGAACTTTTTTTAATAATCCCTGATTTTCAGCTCCAGCACTCACCTTTCCATCAATACTATTTAACCAATCATCAAACTCGGCAATGTCTTTTTCTTGAATTTGCCGTTTTATTTCTTGGCGATATTTATTAGGCAAAACATAACGTGGCGGTAATTCCACTTGATGCGCTTCACGTAACAAGTATTTTGCAAATTCATCTAAAAAAACACCCGTGATAGACTCAGGCGGCAATGAATACTCTTTTCTCCCCAATTCTTCAAAATTGACAACATCAATATCAATTTTATTTGTTTTGGCATTAGCTGTGAACTTAAACTCTATAATAACCAATGGTGTTATTGTAAATAAAACACGGCTGAATTTATGTTTTTCCATCTGTTCAACACATTTAAATGTCAACTTGTGTTTCCACAAATAATCCTTTAATAACAACATATCGCGCTCATTTTCTTTTTGCAAGATAATGGGAAAGCTACCTTCACATTCAAAGCGCAAGAAAAAATCATCACCCTCTTCTTTTTCAACAGAAACGCTATAATTGCTCTGCTTAAAGTTCAAAAACTTGCCATTATCTTTAGGCAGATGATAAGTATGCTTAATGTCAGGATTTAAGTAATTAAGCTGCTGAATTAAATCATAAACGTACAACAACATTTTACGATAAGCAGGTTTAACCGATTGATTAAAAAAACTTTGTTTATCTGTTAATTCTCGTTGTACTTGTTGTTCCTGCTCTTTTTTCTGTGCAGCTTGTTGTTTTAACGTTTCTAAATATTTCATAATAATAACCCTAGTGGTAAATCTATATTATCTTTTTAATATACTTGATATTTTACCGTAAAAAATGGAATAACCAATGGATTTTGGCAAAGTAAAAACCCTACAACACCTTGATTTTACGTTACCCCCTACGCCATTACTGACACGACACCTGTTAAATGCGACCCCCCCCACAAAACCAATAGTCTATGTAGGCTGTCCTGTATGGGCGCATAAAGCATGGGTTGGACGTTTATATCCCGCAACAGCAAAAGATAAAGACTTTTTAAGCTATTATGCGAAACAATTCAATGCGATTGAGTTGAATAGTACACATTATCACGTTCCCGATAAACAAACCATTAGCCGTTGGCAAACAAGCGTATCTACCACTTTTCGTTTTTGCCCCAAATTACCGCAAGAAATTAGCCATCGTCAGCTATTAACAGGAGATGCGCGTGTTTTAACACAAGAATTTTGCCAGAGAATACAAGAATTAAAAACCGTCTTGGGTGTCTGTTTTTTACAATTACCGCCCACATTTACCCCCGTACAGCTACCTTTACTGCAAAAGTTTTTTGAGTATTTTCCGATGGATATATCATTAGCGGTAGAGTTTCGTCATCCTGCATGGTTTCAACAAAATACATTTGCCAATGTTGTTGCAATGTTATCGCACTGGAACAAAACAACGGTAATCACCGATGTTGCAGGACGGCGTGATGTGTTGCATCAATATTTATCAACACCGACGGCTTTTATTCGATTTGTGGGTAATGCTTTAGATACAACAGATTATCAACGGATTGATGCGTGGGTGTCTTGTCTTCAAGACTGGTTTATGCAGGGGTTAAAAACGTTATACTTTTTTGTACATGAGCCAGATAACACATTATCACCAGAATTAGCTGAATATTTGATAAAACAATTAAATCAACGCTGTGATTTACAACTACAAGTCCCTATATTACAAAAAATAAGTACACAAGGTGATTTATTTTAAAACGATGCAAAATAGAAAAAAACTGTTTGCAACAGCAGACGCAGATAGCATCGTGTTATCCATCTTTAGGCAAGGAAAAATTAAAGCCATTCCTAACCAAAATTCTCAGTATTCACAAAATACTCAGAATGACTAATGCGGTTATTTTTTATCCTCTTCAAGTTTAAAAACCAGCAATTATAACAATCTATCCTTACCTGATTTAGCACTACTAATATTTAGACCATTGCTATTTGTATCAACATGTTATCAATACAGCAATAAACGGGCTTTTACACGGTCGGCTGAACGTTGACGTTCAATTGTACTGGTCGCAACCTGTATGCCGTAACGATTATATAAATCAGCTAACCATTGATTTAACGCAGTAAAATTTACTTCATCAAAATTGACCCGCACACTATCCTCGCCTTGTGGTTCAATGCGTTTTGGTACTTTTGCTAATGCACCTTGATTCAATGCCGTATCAATCATGCTTAATAATGATTGATTTCCCGTCGTGCTGGTTTTGGGGTTAGCTTGCTGGCGCAATTGTTGAATTTCTGCAGCCGTCTGTCGCATCCATGCTAATGTTGCTTGTTGGGCGATAATACTACTTTCAACATCTTGTTTACTCGTGATAAAAGGCTGCCATGCTAACACATAAACTAATAAAATAAGGCTAAGCATTGCACCCGCGATTAAAATATAACGCTCGCGTCCATTTAATTGATTAAACCATTGAATCATAAAATTAACCTATATCTGCCCAAACTAATAAATGGTCAGAACACTGTGCTTTTATTAAATAGTGTAAAGGGTCATCAACGGGTGGAAAAAATAACCCCGTTTTTTGTACCCATAATGCGCGCGAAGGCAAAATATAATCCACGCGCAAGCCCCACAATGCCGTGTGTGATAATGCCCCACGCACCATTGGCGTTGTTATCTCATTGTTTATCGCTTGATATTCCCGTTTAGGCACATGAATGCCCAAACTCGTGGTTGGATTAATGCGGGGATGATGTAGCAACTGCATGATTGCCCGTTGAAAACTATTACCTGTAAATGGGTCTGCATTCATATCCCCCAGAATAACAAACTTTTCCGTTGCGGCTAATCCGCCTATTTTAGCTTTATCATCATATAAATACATAGCACTGTCCCCACCCGTTATATAATCCGCCCACAAGCGAATTTCATCATGATTTCGCCGACGATTACGTTGTTCTTTACCATCAGCGATAGGGGGCGCGGGATGTGCAACCAGTAAATGCACCACACCCGTAGGGAGTTCTACAGAAATATCTACATGATTTTTAGAAGATAAACGAAAAATATCTAAGGCTTCTGTCGAAAAGTATGCCGCCCCATCAGTATTTTTTGGCAACTTTGCCTCGGGCATATCACGCCATAAAAAATGCTGAAAACTACGTATTTCTTCATAATACAAAGGATATTTTGATAACACTGCAAACGCATATTGTCCCGCAAATACCCCAAACCCAAAAGCATCTTGCGGGCTGTCAGTGCGTCCATCGCCATTTAAATCTAATCCACTCGGAATACCTGTATTAGAAGGTACTGCATACGTATAAGGATAATAAACAGGAATACTACCGTTATGACTGATAGTTAAATAATTTTCCTGAAAATAAAATAATCCCTGATTTTTACTATCATAATCAAACTCTTGTAAAATAAGAATATCAGGATTAACCCGTTGAATAATTTCCGCAACAATCTTTATTTGTGGATGGTTTTTTTCGCTTAAATCGATGAGCAATTGTCCCGCTGTGTTGCGATATAACGAGGCATTAAAAGTGGCAAAACGAATGGAGCGAGCCGTTCGCATCTTGTTATTTTACCCACCATGTAGCTAACATCCAGTCAGACACTTGATAATACAAAGGAGGTTTTTCTGGTTTACCAAACTTATTCCAATACGCCACCCGATGAACATTGGTGTACCAATTGGGTAAAACATAATCACCTTGCAATAAAACACGGTCTAACGCATGAGTTGCTGTTACCAATTCAGCACGGTCTGGCGCGTAGATAATTTTATATAACAAGGCATCAACCACAGGATTTTTTAGCCCTATCCAGTTATTTGTACCATTTTTATCAGCCGAACTAGAATGCCATAAATTCATTAATTCATTACCCGGTGATTGGCTTTGCGGAAAAATGGTTACAATCATGTCATAACTAAAGGTTTCCACCAACTGTTGATAAACGGCTAAATCAACTTTGCGATAAACTGGTTTTATCCCTAAGCGTTCTAAGTTTCTGGCAAATGGGGTAAAAATTCTATCAAATCCATCTTGTACGACTAAAAATTCAAATTCTAAACGTAACCCTTCTTTTTGTAAGATACCTTCTTTTAATATCCAACCCGCTTCTGTTAATAACTGACTGGCCTGTTGTAAATTATTTCGTAATGAATTGGGCGGTGTGGTATTTACATTTTGCCAAACATGCGTTAACACATTATTAGGAAAATCTTTTGGATACTGCGCTTGTAATGTTTGTAACAAGGCTAACTCGGCATCTGTTGGCAGGGCTTGTGGGGCAGCCAGTTCACTATTGGTAAAATAACTATAACAACGTTCATACTGATTAAAAAATAAATTTGTATTTTCCCACTCAAAATCAAACGCTAAATTAATGGCTTGACGAACACGCTGGTCTTGAAAAACGGGTTTACGCAAATTAAAGACAAATCCCTGCATACCTGCATTATTACTATGTGGCAATTCCTCTTTAAGAATGTCTCCATCATCAAAAGGCTTACCAACATAACTTCTCGCCCATTCTTTTGAGTTATAAACAGCAATAAAATCAAATTCTTTTGCCTTAAATGCCTCCATAGCAATACTTAAATCTTTATAATACTTTACGGTAATGGTGTCCATATTGAACATACCACGCCGTGTGTTTAGCTCTTTTGCCCAATAGTTTGGATTCCTTTTATAAACAATAAAATTCCCCACTTGAAAATCCGCAACCGTATAAGCACCACTTCCGAGTAAAGGGCTAGTAACAAGGGTGTCAAAATGCTGATCACCAACCGCCTTTTTTGAGAAAATAGGAATCATATATGCGACAATTAAATGTAATTCTGGGTTTTCTTTTGAAAAACTGAATTTAACCGTTAATTTATCAATAACATCTGCTTTAACAATGTCACTCCAAAAAATCCGATATCGTGGATGGGCTTTATCACTTTTTAAGGTTTCAAAAGAAAACTTCACATCTTCTGCTGTTACCGCCGACCCATCGCTAAAACGGGCATCAGGATTAAGATGGAACGTAACAGATAATTTGTCCGCAGATAACTGCATGTCTTTAGCCAATAAACTATAAACACTATAGGGTTCATCTTCACTTTTTACCATTAACGTATCAAATAATAACTGTGTCGTTCCCAGTGCTTCAATCCCTTTGAGTAAAAAGGGATTTAGGCTATTAAACGTACCAAAACCCGAAATGATAATATCCCCTTGTTTTGGTGCATTTGGATTCACATAATCAAAGTTTTTAAAATCGGCTGGATATTTTGGTGTATAACCTAATGCAGCAGAGGAGGCTGAGAGTGCAGTTTGTCCATAAAAACAGCAAAGTAAGAAAAAAAAGTAACTGATACGCATTTGTGAGAATCCTTATTGTTAGTGCGTGTCGGATAGGTCGTGGATAGTGTAAATATATTCCCCAGAATAAAGCGTTTTTTTGACGCAGACACCTTTTTTATGACTATTTTACACGTTATGATTATTATCAGCGATTAACGGTATTTTTAACGCCTGCCGTAAACAGGTTTGTACCTGTGTTTGCAAGGCTTCTGCTTGACTGGGTATCGCCATGAATGCCGCTATCTCTGCGGTAAATTGTTGAGTGGTTGCGGGGTATAAAATCGCTGCATAACGGACTACATGTTTTCCCCGCTGGCGAATGGCATCACGATAAGCGTGCATTTTATCAATATCTACTTTTTGTGGTTTATCTTGATGACTGTCTAATTTATATTTAGGGTCAAATAAATATACTTGTAACTCACCCACCGAATTTTCTATTTCTATGGCAATATCAGGGCGTTGCTGAAAACCTGCACCCAATTGTTGATAAGTGCGTTCGGGGATAAAACTAACTGTTGTGTGATGTATGGGATGTTGTAACACTAACGCAGGTTTACCATTGGGTAAAATATTCACTAACCATCCTAATTTATCAGGTACGCATAACGCTTGTTTAATAACCTGATATCCTTCACTTTCTCCTACTGTTAATAATGCCTGCAATATTTGCAATGTTCCCCATAATTGATATAAAACGGGTAAATTTTCTAAAGGTAATTCTAAAGATTTATTATATAAATTTATGCTTATATTTTCTTGAAATAATTTATAATTTAACATTACAGCTTGATATAATGGTACATGCTGAAAAACCGTTGTTTCCCGTTGTGGTAGATGCGTAAGTAAACGCACGGACTGCAAAAATGGTGCTTGATGTTCCGCATATAACAAGGCTTGCCACAAAGCGTCCACTTCTACACGACAACGGGCTATACCACGTAACCGACATAAGGCTTGACGGACTTGATGTAAATAGGTTTTGACTAACTGATTTTCATACACATCTACAGTTAGTTCACTGCGTTGGTCTAACACCCGTTTAATGGATTGTTGTGCATCTAAATTATGTGCTTGTAAGGCATAGATGAGTTGTGCAGGATGCGGACGGCGGGCAGATTGCGCCGTTTGCCACTGATTTTCTGTACAAATATGCTGATGAGGGGCATGTTGTAAGGCGGGCAATAAATCGCATAAACCACGATACGCACTTGTACCTTTGATTGCATTACGTAACCGATTTATTTCACTGGTAATAGTGAGTTGTGTTGCCTCAATAACTTTTCCACCCACTAACACATTTGCACGTTGTAAACTCAGGGCAATACTGGCGGGTAAATGATAGTGCAAATCAATTAATAACTGTTCAATTTCATTAGGATTTAATTTAGATGATTGTACTGTAAAGACATATATCTGTCCGTTCAATCCCAAATGATACCCGCCCACGCCCAAACGGGGTAAAGATGCAACCAATCGCCACGTCCCTTGTATGCGTCTTTTTTGTAGTTCCAGCCTTTTTCCTTGTAAAGTGACCACTGTCGTATCGTCTAATGCCGTTGCTAATACAAGTAAACATGGTGACCATTCGAGTGGTGCATCCAATAAATCGCCTTGTTCAGTATAAAAAAGCGGGGGGGTATCACACATGATTTTTTATTGAAAATATTGAGTTAGACTGTGGTAACATTTTAAAAAACGCGTTAAATAACATGGATTATGTCACCTTATGAAAAAAAACATTCAAGTGCTTGCCTACCTTATTGTATTTGTTACTTTACTGATTAGCGGTATTGTTTTGGTATTTAATACAACTCAACCTATTGAAAAAATTAGTTTTATGCGTCAAATAGCAAGTGCTGTATTTGATAGTTCTGGACAACGTTTCGCGCACCAAATAGCCTTAATTACTTTATTATTAAGCAGTTTATTAGGTATGGTATTATTGCGTTCTGCCCGTATTTGTCAAATCCTGCATTTATTCGCTCATAACGTTAATAATCCAACACTACTGGGGGTTTTTATTGCGATTGCATGCATCCCCAGTTTATTACTGAGGACAACAACACTACCTCTATTTATCATCATTGGGGCAGTTGTTGGGAGTGGGTTATTCGTTTTTATGTTTACTCGCCTTATTCAGGCAAAAATAACTTATTTAGGTCAAATAGGGATTATTAGTCTATTTATTTTTTTCTTTGTTGTCTTGGGTATGTTTTATACACCTACTTATCCTACAGTTATAGACTTTGTTTATTCTTTATCACATTACGAGGTCATTTTTTTAGGTGATAGTAGTCGTCTTGCATCGGGGCAAATTTTATTTGAAACCGTTAAAAACTACTATGGTATTTTAGTTCCTAGTTTTCTTGCTGCTATACAATATGATATGGGGTATTTTTTTGATTTTGGACAATATATTAAGATTGTGCAATTTTCACAGTTATTGTTTCTTGCATTGGCGTTGATTAATTTTTATCTTTGGAAACCAAATAATTTTATTTTTCTTCTGTTTACCGTTTTATTTGTTGCTTGCTATCATCTCAGCACAAATAATATTGCAATGCACATTATTTTCCCAAATCACAGTGGGTTAAGGTATTTAGGTTTTCCCATTGCTATTCTTTTTCTTCTACTGAGTCGTACATTTTCTTTATCACGCACCGCTTTATTACTGGGTTTTGTCTCAGGTTATTTGATTTTGCTTAATCCTGAAACAGCTATTTGTATTGTTGTCGGTTATATCGTGTTTTTTCTCTCTCGTTTGCCAGCAAAACCAATTTATTATTTATTCATTATTGTTAGCTTGTTTATAAGCAGTTTATTACTTGCCATTATTAGTTTTATCGGCATTTTCTTTGTGATTTTTAATTATTATCCCATTCCAGCAAATCTCTGGGATTTTTTAGGAATCAGTGTTGATGCCGCGCAAAATGGTTATATTGGGCTACCACTGTATTTTGATATTGTTATGTTTACCATTGGCTTTCATAGTTTATGGACAGTTGCACGTTTAAGCTTGCGTTGGTCGTACGCTTTTTTTAGTGTTAGAGATAGCCATAAATTAGCGATTGCAGTTATTTTGTTAGTTTGGTTTGCTTATTATATGAATCGTCCTGACCCATTAGGTTTATTGGGTTATTTGTTTTTATATACGTTTTTAGTCGCCGATTTTTTTAATTTGCGCTTTATACAACGTTTTCGGAAAAAAGGGGCGTTTTTCCTATTCAGTCGCCCACACATTGCATTGTTAAGTTTTATTTTTATTCCTTTTATTAGCGTGAATTGTGTGACAACGCTGGCATTACACAAACGTTCGCTATTGTCCAACATTCAAGCAGAGGAAAATACCTCGCCGTTGGGCGGGATTTTATTACCAAAAGCGTTAACCCCTATTTTAGAGATGAAAGCCCATTTTTTACGGCAACAGACAGAGAAGGTATTAACCCTTTCTTTATATAATGGTTTTATATCTATTTTATCAAAGCAATATATGCCATTGCCTTATTCTAATGTGGACACTGTTGTGAAGGGGGAAAAAGAGCATCAGCAGTTAAGTTCGTATATTTTGGCATATCATCCAAAACGCATTGTATTTGATGCTTTATCTGATTATGAACAGCACGTTTTGGAAAAAACAGAGATGCCATTCGCCAGTGATTATGCGGTTTTTTATCAATCTGTCACGCGCTTACTGGTCAATCAGTATCATTTGGTGGGTGAGCAGGCGGGTTGGGTGGTGTGGGAGCAGAATTAGTGCGAGTGGGACGCGTTATAATAACCTTACTATAACATGGATTATGTCACCTTATGAAAAAAAACATTCAAGTGCTTGCCTACCTTATTGTATTTGTTACTTTACTGATTAGCGGTATTGTTTTGGTATTTAATACAACTCAACCTATTGAAAAAATTGATTTTATGCGTCAAACAGCAAGTACTTTATTTGACAGTTCTGGACAACGTTTCGCGCACCAAATAGCCTTAATCACTTTATTATTAAGCAGTTTATTAGGTATGGTATTATTGCGTTCTGCCCGTATTTGTCAAATCCTGCATTTATTCGTTCATAACGTTAATAATCCAACACTACTAGGGGTTTTTATTGCGATTACAGGCATCCCCAGTTTATTACTGGGGACAACACCACTGCTGTTTATTACTGGGGCAGTTATTGGAAGTGGGTTATTTATTTTTATGTTTATTCGCCTTATTCAGGCAAAAATAACTTATTTAGGTCAAATAGGGATTATTAGTCTATTTATTTTTTTCTTTGTTGTCTTGGGTATGTTTTATACACCTACTTATCCTACGGTTATAGACCTTGTTTATTCTTTACCACATTACGAGAGCGTTTTTTTAGGTGATAGTAGTCGTCTTGCATCGGGACAAATTTTATTTGAAACTGTTAAAAACTACTATGGTATTTTAATTCCTAGTTTTCTTGCTGCTATACAATATGATATGGGGTATTTTTTTGATTTTGGACAATATATTAAGATTGTGCAATTTTCACAGTTATTGTTTCTTGCATTGGCGTTGATTAATTTTTATCTTTGGAAACCAAATAATTTTATTTTTCTTCTGTTTACCGTTTTATTTGTTGCTTGCTATCATCTCAGCACAAATAATATTGCAGCGCACATTCTTTTCCCAAATCTCAGTGGGTTAAGGTATTTAGATTTTCCCATCGCTATTTTTTTTCTTCTACTGAGTCGCACATTTTCTTTATCACGCACCGCTTTATTACTGGGTTTTGTCTCAGGTTATTTGATTTTGCTTAATCCTGAAACAGCTATTTGTATTGTTGTCGGTTATATCGTGTTTTTTCTCTCTCGGTTGCCAGCAAAACCAATTTATTATTTATTCATTATTATTAGCTTGTTTATAAGCAGTTTATTACTTGCCATTGTTAGTTTTATCGGCATTTTCTTTGTGATTTTTAATTATTATCCCATTCCAGCAAATCTCTGGGATTTTTTAGGGAGCAGTGTTGGTGCTGCACAAAATGGTTATATTGGGCTACCGCTGTATTTTGATATTGTTATGTTTACCATTGGTTTTCATAGTTTATGGACAGTTGCACGCTTAAGCTTGTGCTGGTCGTATGCTTCTCTTAGTGTTAGGGACAGCCATAAATTAGCGATTGCAGTTATTTTATTAATTTGGTTTGCTTATTATATAAATCGTCCCTACCCAGCAGGTTTATTGGGTTATTTGTTTTTATATACGTTTTTAATCGCTGATTTTTTTAATTTGCGCTTTATACGACGTTTTCGGAAAAAAGGGGCGTTTTTTCTATTCAGTCGCCCACACATTGCATTGTTAAGTTTTATTTTTATTCCCTTTATTAGCTTAAATTGTTTGGTAACACTGGTATTACACAATAATTCGCTATTGCTCAATATTCAAGCAGAGAAAAACACCTTGCCGTTAGGCGGGATTTTATTACCAAAAGCGTTAACCCCTATTTTAGAGATGAAAGCCCATTTTTTACGGCAACAGACAGAGAAGGTATTAACCCTTTCTTTATATAATGGTTTTATATCTATTTTATCAAAGCAATATATGCCATTGCCTTATTCTAATGTGTACGCTGTTGTGACGGGGGAAGAAGGACATCAGCAGTTAAATTCGTATATTTTGGTATATCATCCAAAACGCATTGTATTTGATGCTTTATCTGATTATGAGCAGCATTTTTTGGAAAAAACAGAGATGCCATTAGCCAGTGATTATGCGGTTTTTTATCAATCTGTCACGCGCTTACTGGTCAATCAGTATCATTTGGTGGGTGAGCAGGCGGGTTGGGTGGTGTGGGAGCAGAATTAGTGCGAGTGGGACGCGTTAAATCGTCCCTGTTTGATGTCTGGTTAATTTCTGTGAGGAATAGCAAATCGTTTTCAATCGTAGTTGTGCATTTTCACCTTATTTGTCTTAAAGCTACGCGCCTATGAGGATGATGCGGTTTAAAATTAAGAAAGTTAAGTTTTTAGCATTCGGTGCGTTATTTTAGAATTAGCAGTCTTTTTTATGTTTATGTAATCTTAACCCGTTGTTCTATTGCTAATCGATTGGTTGATGAGCTGACTTTTTGTAGGGCTTGGTCGCGGGTGAACCAGCCGTAAGTAAGGTGTTCTTGTGGATTGAGTTGAATTGGACAAGTTTTGGTTAAACAAAGGGTAAAGACATGTTCTATATTGTGGGTGTCTGTCGGGGCGTAACGGCTACGCCATGGGGGGATAATGGGGTAGCGGTTGGTGTGGTGACAGTTGTGTAGTTGAGCGATGTCAACGTGTAAGCCTGTTTCTTCAGCAAGTTCGCGTTGTGCGGTTTGTATTGGTATTTCATCAGCTTGTAAACTGCCCGTGACGGATTGCCAGAAGTGGGCAATGTCTGCACGTTCTAAAAGTAAAACTTTTCCTGCAATTGTGTGTATAACCAGTAAGATGGATTCAGGACGCTTATAAAACATGTCTTCTCTCGATTAATAAAAATGAAAGTAATTGATTATGAAACAATATCAATTTGAGCAGTGTCATGAGGCTTTATGGCAACAGTTAGAGGCTGATTTAGATAAGCATGAAAAATGGTTTAAAAGTGGAAAACTTGCGCAGCCTGTGCATATTGATTTTCCTAAGCAATATCGTGAAGTTTGTCATCATTTAGCGTTGGCGAAAGACCGGCATTACACGCCGTATTTAATTGAGCGGTTGAATAGTTTGGTGTTGCGCGGACATCAGCAACTATATAGTAGTCGGGGACATTTTTTGAGTGAGTTGATGCAGTTTGTTGGGCGTGATTTTCCGTGTTTGGTGCGTCAAGAATATCGTTTTGTTTGGATGGGTATTATTTTATTATTTGGATTTATGTTATTAGTCACTTTATTAACGATTTGGCGACCGGAGTTTGTTTATTATGTGTTAAGCCCTGAGCAGGTGTTGCAAATGGAGTGGATGTATGACCCGCAGGCCGAGCGATTGGGGAGCGAGCGAAATGCTGAGGGTAGTTTTGCGATGTTTGCATTTTATATTTGGAATAATATAGGAATAGGTTTTAAAACATTTGCCAGTGGGATTTTTTTTGGGATTGGTTCTATTGTTCCGTTGGTGTTTAATGGGGTGTTTTTTGGGGTAGTGACGGGACATTTAATTAATATTGGTTATACGGTTACGTTTTTTTCCTTTGTTGCAGGGCATAGTGCTTTAGAATTAACGGCCATCGCGTTGTCAGGTGGGGCAGGGCTTAAGTTGGGGTTTTCGTTATTAGCACCGCAACGGTATAGTCGTTTGCAGGCGTTGAAACGGGCGGCAGCGGTGAGTGTGCGCTTGATGTATGGGGCGGGAGGAATGTTGTTATTGGCGGCTTTTGTGGAGGCGTTTTGGTCGTCGCTTAATTTGTTAGACCCGTTGCTTAAGTATGGTGTTGGGGTGTTTTTGTGGGGTGTGGTGATTGCTTATTTTTCTTTAGTGGGTCGACATCATGCAAGTTGAGCGCGTTACAACGGTTATTCGCTTGCGTAATCAGTGGGAAGCGATTGATTTGGGTTTTAGTTTGGTTCGTCAGAATGCGTTACGTTTTTATCCGCTTTGGTTTGCAATTTTTTTGCCGATTTCGTTGGCTGTTTATGGGTTGGTTTATTGGTTGTTACCGTCGTATTTATGGGTTGCTACTTTGTTGATTTGGTGGTTAAAGCCGTTGTATGACCCGTTTATTTTGTATTTTTTTAGTCGGGCAGTGTTTGGTGAATATCCAACGGTTTGGCAGGCATTGCGAGAGATTAAATCTATTTTAAAAGTACGCTTGGTTATTTATTTATTGTTTTTAAACCGTTTTAGTGTGTATCGAGCGTTAAAATTGCCTGTGTGGCAGTTGGAAGGATTGCGCGGTAAGGAGGCGAGAAAACGGGGTGCTTTGTTGGGTGGGCAAAAAACATCGGCTCGTGCGACTTGGCTTATTTTTGTTTGTGTGCATTTTGAATGGATTTTTTATCTTGCGCCGTTTGTGTTAGTCAGCATGTTGTTTCCAACTAGTGATTCTTTGGTGTTAAAACTATTTGCGTTTGATGACCAGTCTGATTCTTTGTGGTTTTTTAGCCTGAAATTTTCCAGTTATTTATTGGCAATTAGTATTATAGAGCCGTTGTATGTGGTGGCTGGATTTACGTTATATTTAAATCGGCGCACGCAGTTGGAGGCGTGGGATATTGAGTTGATGTTTC
Source organism: Beggiatoa leptomitoformis (assembly GCF_001305575.3). Classification (NCBI taxonomy): domain Bacteria; kingdom Pseudomonadati; phylum Pseudomonadota; class Gammaproteobacteria; order Thiotrichales; family Thiotrichaceae; genus Beggiatoa; species Beggiatoa leptomitoformis. Next base: position 2,718,828 of record NZ_CP012373.2, on the reverse strand, counting down.
ATCGGATTGCAAGTCGTTTAGCCCATGTAACGCATTTGCCAGTAATGCTTTTGTTATTGGTTTTGGGTTGTGTGTTGTTTGGTGCTTATCCTGTTGTGAGTTATGCGGATGGTGACACGGCTGTTTCGGTAAAAATTGATGTTGATAAGTTGCACACAAAACGGGTTATTAATGAGGTATTTACTGCACCAGAATTTCAAACGGTAGAGGAATTCTATGCTTGGGAACGTACGACAAAAGTCGTGCCTCCTTCTGGTGATACTGTTGATAAATATATAAATTTTGATTTAAGCATTAGTCTTTCTGAAATTATTCGTTATCTTTTGTGGGGATGCGTCGGCATTGCTCTTGCAGTTATTGTGTTAAGTATTGTTGATTGGTTAAAAAAGCAGTCTTTTTTTGAAAATAGTCGTCGTAAAAAGCGGGCGGTAAACCTTCATACTTTGCACCAACCGTTAGTAGAAACGATAGAATTACCTGATGATATTGCAGATGTTGCATGGCAGTTGTGGCAACAGGGAAAGCAGCACGAAGCGGTCAGTTTGCTCTATCGTGGAACGGTTAGACGGTTGTGTCAGCAGTATCAGTTGGCGTTATATGATAGTGCAACAGAGGGGGAGTGTTTGCGGGTTGTGCGACAATATGCTGTGTCAGAATTGACAGCATATTTTTTAACTTTAACCCGAACGTGGCAAACCATCGCTTACGCGCAAGAAATACCTGCAACATCGACGGTGCAAACGCTTTGCCATGAGTGGCAGAATTTTTTTAATGTAGAAAAGATGGTTAAAATACAGGCGATAAAACCAAATACAATTCATCAATAACATTGTATTCTGCACAGGAAACAGGTTTTTTCTCAAGATATAGGCTTAACAAACGGTTTAACTTCTTATTACAATATGCGACCACAAACCGCGTAAATAATTACTAATTACGGTAACTTAGGCATGTTCAGCAACTCATCCGAAACACAAAGCCCTGCTATTGAACTTAAGGGCAACTTATTAACCGTGATGGTTCTGCGTTTATTAGATACAAATCAGGTACGGATTACTGAACAATTAATCGATAAAGTATCTCAAGCCCCTAGTTTTTTTCAAAACGCACCCGTTATTGTAGATTTGAGTACCCTTAATCATGAAGATGATACCTTATTAAATCTTAAAGAGTTAATTTTGTTGTTGCGTCAACAGGGACTTGTACCTGTTGCTGTGCGTGGTGGCGTTTTGCAATATCACGAGGTTGCACTTCAGTTATCATTGGGTGTTTTGCCAGAGAGTCAGCGAGCAATTAGACCAAAGCGCGAGCCTTTAACCGTTGTTGCACCGGCTAATTTAAGCCCGCCACCTATGCCTAAAGTACCTTTTAAGGTGGTCACACAGCCTATTCGTTCAGGGCAACAAGTTGTTGCACCACAAGGGGATTTGATTGTTTTAGCAACCGTGAGTCCCGGTGCAGAAATTCTTGCTCAACGGCATATTCACGTTTATGGCGCGTTACGTGGACGGGCGTTAGCGGGGGTTAATGGTGATACGGATGCACGTATTTTCTGCCAACATTTAGATGCAGAACTCGTTTCTGTAGCAGGTCATTATCAAATAAATGAAGAGCTTAAAGAGCATGTTCGGGGTAAACCAGCTCAGATTTATTTGGAAAATGATAAATTGAAAATTCATGTATTAGATATTTTTAGTAAGAATCTACCTTAATAACTTGTGTACTAATACAGATTTAAATGACGAATGCAGAAATTCACGCCATAATTTCCCCATAGACGTATGCTAATGTTATCTACACTACGGGATAGTTATTCATAACAATTTTGAGGAGAAGTCGTTTGGCTAAGATTGTGGTTGTCGCCTCTGGTAAAGGCGGAGTTGGTAAAACAACGACGAGTGCCGCCTTTGCGACAGGGTTGGCCCTGCGTGGGCATCAAACAGTGGTCATTGATTTCGACGTTGGGTTACGTAACCTAGATTTAATCATGGGCTGTGAACGTCGTGTTGTTTATGACTTTGTTAATGTTATCAACGGAGAAGGGTCACTCAATCAAGCCCTGATTAAAGATAAACGTATTGAAAGTCTTTATATTTTGCCTGCTTCACAAACCCGTGATAAAGATGCACTGACGATGAGTGGTGTAGAACGTATTCTTGGTGAACTCTCACAACGATTTGAATATATTGTGTGTGATTCTCCCGCAGGGATTGAGCATGGGGCAATCATGGCGATGTATTTTGCGGATGAGGCCATTATTGTTACGAATCCTGAAGTGTCTTCTGTGCGAGATTCTGACCGTATTATTGGTATGTTAGCCAGTAAAACCCGTCGTTCTATTCAAAACCTTACGCCAATTAAAGAGCATCTACTGGTTACTCGTTATTCACCTAAACGGGTTATTAGTGGTGATATGTTAAGTGCGGAAGATGTGCAAGAAATTCTTGCTATTCCGTTGCTTGGTGTGATTCCTGAGTCACAAACGGTACTGCAAGCCTCGAATGCAGGCATTCCCGTTACTTTAGATGGTAACAGTGATGCGGGACAAGCCTATCTTGATGTTGTTGCACGTTTTTTAGGTGAGGAACGTCCGCACCGCTTTTTAAAAACAGATAAAAAAGGCTTTTTAACCCGTTTATTTGGAAATTGATTATGAGTGTGTTCGATTATTTTCGTGCTTCGCGCAAGAATACAGCGGCACTGGCAAAAGAACGCTTGCAGATTATTGTGGCACATGAGCGGGGACGACGTAGTACGCCTAATGTCGACTATTTACCGCTATTACAACGAGAAATTTTAGAAGTTGTACGTAAGTATGTGTTGGTTGAGGATGAGAGCATCAAAATCAATATTGAAAAAAATGGCGATTTTGAGGTGTTGGAGGTCAATATTGCATTGCCTGAGGGTGAAGGTCGTCAATTACGTTAAGTGACCATCGCTTATTGATGCAACGGTTTAAGCCGTTGCATTTGCATGGATATTTTTAAGTTGGCTTTTATGTTGTTTAGTTTTTGTATATTCCACTTAGTTCTTCACTAGCGGTATGATTAAAGCGCGATGATGTATCAAATTCGGCGTATTAGGAGAAACAAGATGGAAACGATTGAACATGTGGTATTGCTAAATACTTGCCCTTCACTTGACATTGCCCAAACAATTGCAAAAACATTGGTTGAAGAACATCTAGTTGCTTGTGTTAGTATCTTACCCGCGTTGCAGTCAGTTTATTTGTGGGAGGGTACAGTACAGCAAGAGATGGAGGTTTTGTTAATGATGAAAACCCGTCGTTTGTTATATGCACAAATTGAACAGGTGTTACAAGCATTACATCCTTATGAAATTCCTGAGTTAATAATGATTCCTGTGGTTGCTGGATTGCCAAGTTATTTGCAGTGGATTAATGAGGTAACACAACCGTTATCATTCATTAACAACTGATTGCCCAAACCAAAAAGATAAATCTTTGCTTAAAAATACATCTACAGGCAGGTATTGTGAGCCTTCTGTAGAGAAGCTTAAGCCTACCATCCCATTCATAATATTCAGTGAGCCTGAGCGTAAGTAAATCCGTTCGTCCGCTAATCGTAGGGTGCGAAATTGGTCTAGCACTGCGCGCACATTTTTTTGTGGTAAGACTGCTTGTGGTGGATAGGGACTGTGGGGGTAATTCATAATAGTTTCTGAATCAAATAATTGTTCTATGGTAAATAGGCGGTATTGGTAAGGGTCATAGACATGCCAAAGCATTACTTGCGCGCTGGAATAATGCAGGGTGCAGTGGAATATACCGTATTGTTTAATCAGTCGTTCTAATACTTCGTTTATTTCATGAATATGTTGGTCTAGGGGGCTGTTGATACGTGGTTGTATCAAGCGTGTGGTTTGGTTTGTTAGGGAGGGGGTACGAATTTCTTTGGGTACAAGCGGGGCTGTTTGAGAAGATGCCATTGAAACGGGAATTTCTGCAATGTCAAAATCAGCAACAAGAAATCCTAAAAATTGTTGTTCATCAATAATGGGTTGTACGGCACTGATGCAGGGGCGACCGGTGGTATTGCTGATATAAACGGAAGATAACATGAAATGCCGTTTAGGGTATAAGCTCACAGAGTAAGGACGGCGGGAGAGGTCTTGCCCGCGAAAATCCATGTCAATCTGTTGATTGGCGCGTACATTGGAGCTAATTTGTTTTCCCATTTTGTCGATGACGTAAATCAGATGACAGTGTGGGACAGTCGTAAATTGACTGTTGAGTAATTGGTCCAATGCATTCACATCTGTCCACGTGGAGACACACAGTTTGGACAAGTTCAGCATCGGTGGTTCAAGCAAGGATGTGAGAACTTTGCGTTGTTCACCAATAGTCTGTTTAATCCACATGATGACTACCCTCCCCATAGATGGTGTTAGACAAAAAAAATACTTCGTCAGGTTTGTAACAGTAGGGTTTGCATGTTACAAGGTCTAGGTGGATTGTACCAGATTCTACTTTAGCAAATGCGAGTGCTAGATAAGTAGGAATAATTTGTTATCTTCTGTCAGGACGGTCTATATCAGGCATTGCAGTATTTTCAGCATCAAAAAATTGGGTAGTGATGAATAAGTCGTTATCCTGCTTTCTTTTTTCATCTTGAATTTTTTATTTATCACGACCCAAAACATTGGTATATGACTAATTCTATTAGTCCTGAAGTAGTTGAAAATTCTGATGCAGATAAGATTTTGGTTATCCTGATTTGCTATATTTTGCGATAGGCTTCAACCACATTAGGCAAGGTATCGATACGTGCTAGAATATTACTTAGCTCTTCTAAGTTACTAACTTCTAATGTAAATTGCATTTTTGCCATGTGTTCTGCTTTATTGCTAATCGTATTGACGGCGATAATATTAATATTTTCATTGGCAGCAATGGCGGTAATATCACGTAGTAACCCTGTACGGTCATAGGCATGGATTTGAATATCGACAGGAAAGACGGGTTTATATTGCGCATCGCCTCTGCTCCATGCTACTTCAATCAGGCGTTCATTTTCTTCATCTTGCCAATGAACCGCATGTGGGCAATCACGACGGTGAATGGCAACGCCGCGCCCTTTAGTAATGTATCCAATAATTGCTTCATAAGGCACAGGGTTACAACAGCGGGCGGTATAACTCAATAACCCTTCCACGCCTTTGATAATAATCCCTTCTGCTTTATGAGGTTGTGCAGTAACAGGATAAACAGGAGGGGTATTAGGAAAAACCTGTTCATTTAGCGCGTTTGCAATTTGCGGCAGTGTAATATCGCCACGCCCTAACGCTAACATAAGCTGTTCCGCGCTCTCCAGTTTAAAACGTGTAGCAATTTTATCGTAATTGACTTCGTGTAAATTAAGCCGTCTTAATTCTCGTTCTAATAAAGTGCGTCCATCTCGTAAATGTTGCTGTTCATCTTGTTTCTTCAGCCATTGTTTAACTTTAGCGCGCGCGCGCGAGGTTTTTAAATAGCTAAAATGCGGCACGAGCCAATCACGGCTAGGACGTTCATCTTTACCTGTCAGAATTTCAATTTGGTCACCGCTTTTGAGGACATAATTCAGGGATACAATGCGGTTGTTGACTTTTGAACCACGACAACGATGTCCAAGACTGGTATGAATATGATAGGCAAAATCCAGTGGGGTTGAACCTGTGGGTAGGTCTAGAACTTTACCTTGTGGCGACATTACATAAACGCGGTCGTCTAAAATTTCGGATTTGAACTGGTCGATAAAATCGCCATCACCTTCATTGCTTTCCTCATCTTTCATTTTGAGGACTTTACGCAACCAGCCTATTTTTTGTTCAAAACTTTTGTCATAGCCTAAACTATTCTCTTTATACCGCCAATGTGAGGCCACCCCTAGTTCTGCATGATGGTGCATTGCTTCTGTACGAATTTGTACTTCAAACACTTTATCTTCAGGACCATAAACGGCGGTGTGTAACGATTGATAATTATTGGGTTTAGGATTGCTAATATAATCATCAAACTCGCTAGGTAAATGTTTCCATTTACTATGAATTAATCCTAAGACTAAGTAACAATCATGAACGTTATGCACTAAAACACGTACTGCACGAATATCATAGATTTTGTCAAAATCTAAGCCTTTCTTTTGCATTTTGCGCCAAATACTATAAATATGCTTAGGACGACCCATTACTTCGCCTGTTACACCGGTCTGGCGCAATTCTTCTTTTAAGATATTGATAATATTGTTAATATAGCATTCACGATCGACACGTTTTTCGTCTAGTTTCCGTGCGATTTCTTGGTATTCGTCAGCGTGAATATAACGGAGAGCAAGGTCTTCTAATTCCCATTTAATTTGCCAAATGCCTAAACGGTTAGCAAGTGGCACGAAAATATCAAGGGTATCTTGCGCAAAACGTTTTTGTACATCAACGGGTAAATGTTTGAGAGTACGAATATTGTGTAAACGGTCAGCGAGTTTTATCAGAACAACGCGCACATCTTCGACCATTGCTAATAACATTTTTCGCAAGCCTTCAGCTTCTTGCGATTCTTCGGAGAATTTTTGATATTCGATGAGATTGTCAATAAAACGCATTTTATTAACGCCATCTAATAGATTTGCAACCACTTTTCCGAAGCGGTTTTGTAGGGCTTCTAAGGTAATATGTTGGTCTAGTGATTCGTGCAGAATCGCTGCAACCAAAACATCTGCATCCATCCCTAAATCGGCCAGAATATCTGCAACGGTGAGGACGTGAATTAAGTAGGGTTCACCAGAGGGACGGATTTGATCTTGGTAGATTTCGCAGACAAATTGGTAAGCCTGTTGGATGGCTTGTTGTTCAGTCGCAGAGCGACCTTTCATGATTAAGGTCAACCAACTGTTGACATTTAGTGTGTTGCCCACTACGGGCATTAATAGTGGGTCTTTAACGCTTACCATTGTTGGAACTCGGTGTAGGAAAAAACACGGAAAACATTAAGCCAGACGGGGATAGCACACGTACAAGGAAGTTACATAGAACAATAAGGGCAGATTATTAATTGAAAAGGGTTGGACATACATTTGCTTGTTCCTGCCATATCTATTTGAAAGTTATTGAATCCAGTTATTCAATGACATGTTGTATTATGTAATAAGTTGATAAGTATCATATAATTACTGTATTTAACAATACCATGCCAATATGATACCAAAAGCAGTATATGGATTACAGTAATCATGCCAACATTTCTCTGCATGATTTTAGACTAGGGCAATAAACAAAATACTTATTGAGGCGTGTTAGTTTTAAAATTCAAGCTATTAATTTGTTAAGACAGGATAAAAAACGGTGCATAATATTATCCTAATCATAGAATAATCAATTTATTATAAATTTTTATATATTTATTTGTAGGTATATGTTAAAAAAACTTTTAGAATACGCTAGACCTATCAAGTATCTAAGCAATAAAGTTCAAGTATTCTCTATTATTTATTGCCGTTGAATAGCAACTTAGTCCGACATCATGCACCATTCGCCGTTAAAACATTAGCGTTAGGCTGTCATTATGTCGTTTTCGCATAGATTAACCGTTAGCATAGCGTGTGCTGATAAGGAGTTAAAAATGACTAATGAATTTACCGTAGAACAAGAAATTACTTTACTTAAACAAGATAGTACATTATTAAATGAGGCATTAGATGAGCTAAAACAAAAATTAGCACAAGAAAAAAATGTAGCTCAACAACAAGTTTTGCAAGAAAAAATCAAGGATATGCAAATTGAGTTGAGTGAAGCACAAAAAAAATTAGCCTCGTTAAAACAAGCTATTAACGTGGAGACAGAAGGTGAGCAAAAATTAGGCGCGCCTGCAAAACTTTATGCCGTTCCTACATTGCCCTCTTATATTTTATCGTCTCCTATCTTTAATGAGTTAAAAGCAAAATTAGTTGTTAAACCTACCTTAGCGGAAGGTGCTGACGGACAAAAAAACCCTATATTACTCTTAGCTCCCAGTGGTAGCGGTAAATCCTTACAAGCTATTGCATTAGCAAATGATATTTCTGTACGGCGTGCCTTTTCTGAGGGGATTTTTTGGCTAAATATGGGGTCACAACCTGATATTGTTGGACAACAAATCGCATTAATTCGGGCATTTAATATTCCTGCCGTTGGGACACCTGAATTTATTAGTGCAGAGGAAGGCTTAACTTTATTACGCGGGATTGGTAAAGGGCGTTCGTGTCTGTTTATTCTGGACGATGTTTATGATGTGCGTGATGTTATGGCTTTTGCGGGATTAGGCAAAGGTTGTCAATTACTTATTACCTCATGTTACCCAGAAATTGCAGATGATTTAAAACATTTCATGTCTAGTTTGCAAACCTACGCATTAGATGCTTTAACCCAAGAACAAGCAGTTGATTTATTTTCTAATTGTTCTGGAAAGGCTTTATCAGAACCATTACCTGCTGATTTATTATCGTTATTCAATGCATGTGAATATTCACCAACAACATTGCGTCTAGTTGCACAACTAACACAAACCATGTCAAGCCCTGACTGGACAGCCTTATTAAGCAAAATTCAAAATAAAGTTTTAGATTTTCCTGAAGCCCATGCATCCTCCCTTTCACAAGCCTTGCATCTTAATATTGAAGCCTTAGGCGATAATGGCGAATATTATTTAACACTGGGCATGTTTGCAGACTATACCAACATCCCACAAGCGGCCATCGTTTTGTTATGGCGTTATCTTTATCATTTACCTGATGAAACAGCCTATAGTTTCATTCAACAATTAGCGGCGCAAGGGTTACTCTATTTTAATAACGACTCCACGCGAGGTAATATCCACTTACATCCTTATCAACATGATTATTTATGTGAATTTGCCGATTTAGACAAGTTACATACGCACTTGTTGGCCGCTTATCGACGGTATTGTCAACCACATGGTTGGGCTAAAGGACCAAATGACGGATATTTCTTTGAATATCTTTGCTTGCATCTGCTAGCCGCCGAGCGAAATCGTGAATTAAAAACCCTGCTCATGGATTTTGATTGGCTTAATAACAAACTACAAGCAACCTCATTACATAATGTAATCCAAGATTTTGATTTATTGGAAGATGATGTAGATATTGCGACCGTAAAACAAGCTTTGCAACGTTCAGCACCAATATTAGTGAAAGATAAAAGCAAATTGGCGGACAAATTGCTTGAGCAACTTTGGGGTAAACCCTCATCAGATATCCAATCCCTGTTAAATCAGGCAAAAGAAATGTCCCCAGACTGGCTTCCTCCCCCTAATCGCTAATAAAAACGATAGTGTTGGAAGAAGGTGCTTGTCTAAAAAAACAAAAGCCTATTAAGGCTACTTAAAGCTATATACACCATAGAGGTGTTGAGGGTGCTATGGCTGATAGCAAATCAACCAATAAAAAACAATCGCAAGCTATTCCTAAAGCGCGGAATAATAACGCTCATACCTCCATGCTGAATTATTTTGACCGAATTTTTCACAGCTTGGAAGAACGTCTTTATGAATACATGAACATGCGTAAATACATGCGCTTATATGAAGAGTCGCAAAAATTACTCAGCATAGAACGCACCATGAATCTGGCCGCCGCGAGTATTTACGAAATCAACATGGAGAACAAACTAGATTGCAAAGCCATTCATCAATCTATGGTCATGTTGAACCAATACAGTAAACGCTTAAAACTCGAACAAACCAAAACAATCCCCCCATTACAACGCAAATTGTTGACAGGGCTTACACAAGATATAGATAAAATTATCTTTAGCGTATTACAAATAACCCGAAACATTGCACGAATTAACGTTTTAACCCCCGTCATTAAAGTTTTGTTAAAAACAAAAGATAAGGACGAAGACGATTACAATAACGACTTGGTGTTAATTGAAATCAGCAATGCCCTACTAGCCAAACTAGAAGAACCACAGCTAGCAGAAATTGTTCGCGCCCTAGAAAGAAGTAATGCACACCCAAAAAACATGGACGCAAAACTGCATTTTGAGCAAATTAATGATGTCAGTGATAAACTAATCGGCCTACTCAATGACAAACTGCTTATTGTAATTGGTATTTCTGAATCGCTCATTGACGGCACGGAAGGTGATGATGTTGGCGATATTCCCGCAGATAAACGCATACCCGACGAATTAAAAGTGCTATTTTTAGCCTCTAGCGTTTTAAATATACTGCAAAAACTTAAAGAGATACGCGAAGGAATTAAAACGCTCTACCGATGTGTGAAAAACTACCTACAACTGATAGAACATGAAAAATTAGAAACTAAATACAGAGCATTATTAAAAAACGGTGAACATAATCCACACGAACTCATTATTAGTTCCACTCAAAAATTAAATCGAATTAAAACGACTATTATAGAATTATCCCCAGGTATTGATGCATTTGAACTAAAACTACGCTTAGACACATTAGACCTACAAACCGTCATAAATATGACATACAGTCTTATTTACGAAAAATCGCGGCGAACGTGGATTAATCCCTATTATCATTAAAATAAATAATTATCTCATCTTAATATTATGAAAAAGAAAGTCTTAATTACCTATGCTAGCCGAGCAGGTTCTACGCAAGGCATCGCACAAGCTATTGGTGAGGTCTTTGTTCGTCATGAGGCTGATGTCGAAGTTCGTTTTATACTCGATATTAAAGACATACAAACCTATGACATTGTTATTATCGGTAGTCCAATTCGTGATATGGCATGGCTACCTGAAGCAATTCGTTTTATTAATATTCAGCAACAAGCACTTAAACATAAAAAAGTTGCCTATTTTATTGTCGGTATGACACTCCGAGAAAACACGCCAGAAAATTGTGAAACAGCATTGCATGTCCTAGACCCCATTAAACAAATTCTACAGCCCATTGATATAGGTTTATTTGCAGGCGCACTACTACGTGACAAACGCCTTAAATTCATTTGGTGGTTTATTGCAAAAATCACAGGCTTACCTGATGGCGACTTTCGTAACTTTCATCTTGTGCGAGAATGGGCAGATCAACTAGCCAAACGCTTATTACAAGAAGAATCCGTCCCAAATATCGCAGAAGTAAGCACGCTACAAACTGAAAAATAATATTAATGATGTGCCAAATCGTTAAATTTTTTTAATGTAATACAGATAAACCGTGAAAAATAGAAATAAATCTTGATTTTTGTAAAATCGTCGCTAATTTTGCTTAAAATGATTTACATCACTCTTGATGAACACTATAATTACTTGTTCTCATTAACTGTCCTATTATTATGATTCATAAATAAAAACTGATATAACAAGGCAAAGATGACCACCTGTACAACTTGCTGATATAATCAATTTTATTTAAATATCAAGGATGACAATCATTAGCGTTGTATGCCTTATTATCCCGTTATCAACGCAATGTATAGTGACATAAAATCCGTTATTAATCCCCAAAACCTCATTTTTAGAGAAGCTCAATGAAATTACGTTATCTTTCCGTTTTAACTGCTAGTTTATTAAGTACACAACTTGTTCTTGCTGAAGACGCTCAAAAAGCACCTAGCACGCCTGAAGAGAAATTAAGCTACACCATCGGACACCAAGTCGGTAGTAACATTAAAAAACAAGACCTTAAAGTCATGTTAAATTCCGTTATGCAAGGGATGACCGATGCTTACGAAGGCAAAACTGCGGCGTTAACAGAAGAACAAATGCAGGAAACCATCACAACGTTCCAAAAAGAACGCATGGCGAAATTAGAATCCGAGCGTAAAGCAACTGCCGACAAAAACGGTGCTGAAGGTGACAAGTTCTTAGAAGAGAACAAGAAAAAAGAAGGTGTTGTGACACTAGCCAGTGGGTTACAGTACAAAATTATCACCGAAGGCACAGGTAAAACCCCTAAGTTGACTGACACTGTTACCACCCATTACAAAGGGACGTTAATCAATGGTAAAGAGTTTGATAGCTCTTATACACGTGGTCAACCTGCAACATTCCCTGTCAATGGTGTGATTGCTGGCTGGACAGAAGCCTTACAATTAATGAAAGAAGGGGCTAAATGGCAATTATTCATTCCCGCTAAATTAGCCTATGGTGATCGGGCTATGGGTGAAGTTATCGAGCCTAATTCTACATTATTGTTTGAAATTGAATTATTGTCTGTTGGCGAAGAGAAGAAAGAAGACGCAGCCGCTGCGAAACCTGAAGTTGAATTGAAAGTCGAAGAAAAAAGCGAAGGCGTTAAACCACAATAAGTAGGCGATAGGTTTAACTATTATTAAACCATTGCGGACTTAAAAAAACCTAGTAGCATGTAATCTACTAGGTTTTTTCTTTTTTAATCGCCTGAATGGTAAAAAATTTGTGTTTATACGCCGCGTAACCAAGGCTTTAATAAATGGCTGATTAAATCCCCCATGTATTTCAATAAATCCGTTCCCATTCCTGCATGAAAGCGTGATACCTCATTACTACCCATTGCTAGAATGCCATTTGCTTTAGGTACGCCCAATGGAATTAAAACAGCCGATGCAATACGACTTTGGGGAAATAAATAATCTGTTTGCGCATGAGATAATCGCCCACAACTGGGATGATTAGTGCCTAATAAGGTTTCAAAAAGGGTGAATACTTGCGCATCATACTCGACAAACTCTTGTCGCCCGGCCAAAACAGGATTAGGCATATCAAATAATTTTACAACCACGGCATCTGTCCCAAATTCTTTATGCAACGTACTGTATAACATGTTAAAAAACTCGTCCGCACTGGCGGCGGCGGCCAAGACAGAAATCAATCGTTGAATACGTTGATTTAGTAATTCATTTTGTTTGGCTATGGCGATAAGATTATCTAGTTTACGTTGTAACTGTTGATTTTCTTCACGCAAAACCATGAGTTGTCGTTCTACTAGTGAAACAGCCGAGCCTTTTTGTTGATGCGGAATTTCTAAAACGGCGAGTAAATTTTCATGTCGTGAGAAAAACTTAGGGTGGCGTTTTAGATACTCAACGATAGCATCTTCTTCTGGCATTTCATCGATTAGGGTTTGTGTACTCATAATTCAATTGTTCCTTCAAAAACACAGGTTGCAGGACCACTCATGCTAACCGTTGCGGTATCGTTGACTGCCCATTCAATATGCAATTGTCCATAATGCAACTGTACAATTACAGATGTATTGAGTAATCCCGCCCGTTGTCCTGCGACGACAGCCGCACACGCACCTGTACCACAGGCAAATGTTTCGCCAACCCCCCGTTCAAAAACCCGCAGACGGATTTGATGTTTATCTAAAATTTGCATAAAACCGACATTAACACGTTCAGGAAAACGTGGATGTTGCTCGATTTTTGCACCTAGGGTTTGTACAGGGGCATCACGAACATTATCAACAATCAAAATAGCATGAGGGTTTCCCATAGAAACAACGCTGATTTGATAAACTCGATCATCAACTTCTAAGGGATAAAATAAGGCGGTTTCTTCTGCTTGAAACGGGATTTCTGTGGGCAAGAAACGGGGTTTGCCCATATTAACGGTGACATTACCGTCTGGGCGTAAATGTAAATGAATAATACCTGCCATCGTTTCGACATGCAGCAAGTTTTTAGTGGTTAAGTTTTTATCTCGTACATATTTAGCAAAACAGCGCGCACCATTTCCACATTGTTGCACTTCCGAGCCATCGGCATTAAAAATTCGATACCGAAAATCAACCATTGGCTGGGTGGGCGGTTCGACAACCAATAATTGGTCACAGCCAATGCCAGTATGTCGATTAGCGAGATAACGAATTTGTAATGGGGTCAGTGAAAATGGCTTGGTCAGCGCATTAATAACGATAAAATCGTTGCCCAATCCGTGCATTTTAGTAAAGGGAAGCAAAGTGCGCATTGTATGATTAGTGTAATTTATTCGCATGAGAAAACGGACTAGAGTATCACACCGATTTTATGAGATTTACACAGAGAACACAAAATATCATTCTGGTAAACGAGGGTTTTATGCCTACATAAATATAAAAAAAAGCATATAAGCACATTTTTATTTTAAATCTCGGTTAATATTTGTCATCACTTTCAAAAATACGTAATGGTGAATATCCTATTTACCCCATGTGAAAGTCAATTATTGTGTTGGCCTTTTATTAACCTAAGATGAGAGACAGTAAGATGGTTTTGACGGAAGAAGAGTCTCGTATGGTGAGCGCGCATATTGATGCGTTAAAACTAGAACATCATGATTTAGATGATATTATTCATCGCTTGTCACAAGACAAATCAATGGATCAACTACGTTTGCAACGGTTAAAAAAACGTAAACTATTGTTAAAAGATACGATTAACCGACTAAATAGCCAGTTAATTCCTGATCTTAATGCCTGATGGTTACTAAAATAGGGAAGAAAATTGTCATGTCAGAAAGAAATAGCATACGGAAACATCTTTTTTTATATTTGGATGTTTTTGATAAAACAAATAATCAGTTGTTAGGATATTTAGGCGATATTTCTGAACAGGGATTAATGTTTATTTCTCAAACACAAATAATGCCCGATCAGTTGTTGAATATTCGGATTGAGTTGCCTGAAAACTTGCAAGAGATGAATAAAATGTGTATTGATGCACAAGTGAAAACCCGTTGGACAGAACCGAATATTAACCCACAATTAAATTGTATTGGTTGTCAGTTTATCGACTTAGATGCAGAATATATTCCTGTCATTCAACAAATCACAGAATTACTTACGTTTGATGAAGATTTTGAAATTAAACGTGTTCGCCGTCCCTAATTTTGCAACTGACTTTATAATATGTCCAAAATTGACAAATATATTGGTTATAACGTATTCGTAGGCATTGTTATTGTTTTATTTGTCTTGGTTGGATTATTTATCTTCTTTGATTTTGTGGATGAAGTTGATGATATTGGCAAGCAAAACTATGGACTGTGGCAAGCTATTTTGTTTGTCAGTTTGCAAATTCCGCAACATATCTACGAATTATTCCCCACATCGGTTCTGCTCGGTAGTTTGCTGGGGTTGGGCGCGATGGCGAATAATAGTGAATTAACCGTTATTCGCGCCAGTGGCGTTTCTATTTTACGAATTGCCCGTGCAGTATTGCAGGTGTGTTTACCGCTGACGCTTATCGTGATGATAATTGGAGAAACGCTAGCCCCTCAAGGCGAACAATACGCATACACAATGCGTTCTACCGCCCAAGCGGATAAGGAATATATTTCGTTTCAAAGTCGTTATGGTTTTTGGGCGCGTGATGGAAACAATTTTATTAATATTCGTACCATTCAACATGATGGCGGTTTTGGTGCTATCACACTATATCAATTAGATGAGGCATTACGGTTAAAATCACTCACCCTTGCACAATCTGCTTATTATGAACAAGGGATGTGGCAATTGCGGAATGTGCATAAAGATATTGTTGAAGCCGATCAAGTGCGGTCAGAAGTGTCAGATAAACTCGCATGGAATGCGGTATTAAACCCCAATTTAATTAAATCGGTTATTGTCAGCCCCGAAAAACTATCTATTTTTGGTTTATATACTTACATTCAATACATGCGCGAAAGTGGGCAGCGTGAAGAACCCTATCAACTGGCTTTTTGGCAACGCATCACTTATCCATTGATTAGTATTGCCATGATATTTATTGCGATTCCTTTCGTGTTTGGCTCGTTACGCACGGTCGCCATTGGGCAAAGAATCCTAGTTGGTTCACTTATTGGGATTGGTTTTCACATCCTGAATCAAACCACAGGCAATATTGGCTTGGTTTATAACATGAATATTATCGCCAGCGCGCTCTTTTCTCCCATTCTGTTTGTTTTTATCGCCGTTATTTTGATGCGACGGCTTATTTAGTAACAACAACCGTTTCATGTTGCATATCAGGAACCATTCCATAAGGTAACACCATTAAGACTTTAGGCTGTTGACTTGTCCCAACGGCTTGCACGATAACTTGATAGGCTTGTTGGTTATGTAACGTTACCTCTTCGGTTGTTTCTTTTGTTTGCTCATCGTAACTGGATTTTGTTTCTGCGGGTTGCGTTTTTGGGACATCACGATTTTTAGGTTCAATAACAATTGTATAGTAATTGCTAGAAGCAAAATTAATCCAAGGTAAAAACTCCGCCAACTGATTAGGCTCTAAAAAGTCATTAAAATCCTGTTGTGTTTTAAACTCTTTCTCTTTCCGTTTTGCCAAAATATTATCTACGGCTAACGCATCTAATCCGGGAATTAATAATAAGGCTTCGCGCGTTGCTAAATTCGGATTTACCCCAGATGAACTACCATACATTGTAAATGCAGAATACATAGAAACATCTTTAAAAACATCTTTAAATCCTTTAATTAATAATAATTCTTCTACTGTTTCCAACGCAGAATTACGCGGTTCATACGGTGGGGTCAAATCCGCATAAAAATCTTTTTCCGCACCACTTAGCCGTTTCATATCATCCGCGTCAATCCAATCTTGCCACGCATCATCTAACTTGGATAATTCTTCAGGTTTATCCCCGATAATTTTTTTCAATAATTGTCGCATTTGTTGCGTGGTTAAACGCTGTATATTAATTTTGCCTGCTTCATCATAAATCCGCACTCTAACCGTGTCAGGTTGTGGATAAGACAGGGTTAACACTTGCCCATTAAATTGGTACGCAGGGTTTTTACGTTCAGCCGGTGATAACTTACTTTCAGGATCATCAGGCGACAATGGCATCCGCGCCAACATAATCTCCATTTCTGCCATGTTCAAGGTTTTTACCGTATCGCTCCACAACTGCAAGCCTTCCTGATTATGAAAAACCGTTTTCGCAGATAAGCGTGTTTCACTGGCTAATACCGCAACCAGTACTGAAGCCATTGCCACAAACCATAAAATAGCAATTAAAATAAACCCATTTTGCGTTTTACGCATAAGAACCACTAGAATCCTTGAACAGACCTATCAATATTTATATCGATAGGTCTAAACAATTAACACACTTTATTGTTGAACCGGCGCAGTTGCTTCTGCTTGAGGCTCTTCAACCCCTGTTCGTCCCATCATATTTTCAATCGCATCCATAAAGTTACTTCCTAATGTGTAAATACTCATATCATTAGGTAAATAACCCTTAACATTTTGATGTGCCGTTGCAAATGCTTTTGCAACTTCTACTTTTACATAGGCATCTGCCCCAGCAACCGCAAAAGCACTCAAGCGTAATCGTTGTGCTTCTGCCTCCGATTTCCCTATGGCTAATGTTCCTTCTGCTTCTAATAACCGCGCATCACGTGTTCCCGTCGCTTCTAACACAAATTTTTGCTGTTGCGCTTCTGCGTTTAAAACAACTTGGCGTTTAGAAGCCTCTGCCGCTAACATGGATTGTTGTGATTCCTTCTCTGCGTTCAAAATCCCAACTTGTTTATCCCGCTCTGCCTCAACCACGCGCCGTTTTAAATCTGCTTGAGCCTCCGCTTCGGCTCGCAATGCCTCTGCTTGAGCGGCTTTTGTTTGCTCATCCGCTTTTAACCGCCGTTGAACGGCAACTTGTCTTTCGGTAATTTCACCAATATATTTAGGGTCTAAGCGAATTCCTTCAATTACAAAGTTTTCAACCAAAATTCCGCGTGTCCGCAGCTCGCTATTTGGGTCTGTCAACGCGATAAAAATATCCGTTTGTAGCTTGACCAAACCCTCTCCTGAATACGCCTCGATGGCTGTCCGTTTTGTCGCTTGGTCTTTTACCACCCGCATAACCACAGGGCGCAACATTTTTTCCTCAATGTTATCGCGGACTGTCCGATGAATATCAACGATTTTACTTGAATCAATCCGCCATTGAACATTCAAAGAAATGTGCATATCCTGCCCTTCAGAAGACTGCACCAGATAAGCATCTTTTTCACGTCCTTCAGCAAATTCTTGGTTATAAGCTTTATCATTCATGACAAATACTTGTAATGATAAAGGATAAGTAAACATTGTTTGTGAAAAACCGGGAAACAAAAAATAAGTACGTGCAGGATACGGCTCAGATTGCACCCCACCTGTCCATGTTTCCAAGACACCCACTTGATTACCATTAACGGTTGCAATTTTTAATAATAATGGCATTAAAATGAAAATAGCGACTAAAGAAAGAACTAACCCAAACAACCAACTGCTACCCGTTTTAATCCGCGACAAAATGGCTTGGGAATCACTATTATTACTCATATTTGACCTCCTTTTGCTGAAAAAAACGTAATGTTAGAATTTGCACCACAAACAGGAATAGATTTTCTTATAAATAACAGGGGCTATTTTGTAAATGGTCTAATTAATCTAAATAGTGTTGTGCTAATGACTGATTATATAAATACATAAGTAGATTATCTAATGACTAACGTCAAAAATTATGCCATGAACAAACTCAAGACTTCATTGAGAAACTGCTGACCAATGGTCGTTGTTTTAATCTGCTCGCCTTCTTTAATCAACCAACCACGTTGATATCCTTCTGTTAAGGCTTCTGTAACGGACGTAATGGGTAAGCCCGTATGTAATGCAAATAAATCTGTAGAAAAACCACTATTTAAACGTAACGCATTTAGCATAAACTCAAAACTAACGGCTGTCGCTACTAAAGTTTCTTCTGACGCTAATACGGCTGGTGTTTGCGCCGTTTCTATATAAGTTTTTGGATGCCGTTGTTTGCTATAGCGTTTAATTTCCCCTGTTGATGCATCAGAAATTTTTGCATGTGCGCCTGCTCCAATACCCAAATAATCACCGTATAACCAATAGTTTATATTATGCTGACATTGTTTATTCTGTCGTGCATAGGCGGATACCTCATATTGTGGATAACCTTGCTCCGCTAATAATAACTGTCCTGCTATTTGTATATCCCAACACGCATCATCATCAGGTAAAATGGGCGGGTGACGATAAAATAAAGTATTCGGCTCTAAGGTTAATTGATACCAAGACAAATGCGTCGGCTGATATGCCATAGCTGTTTTTAAATCTAATAAAGCTTGTTCAACGGTTTGTTGTGGCAAACCGAACATCAAATCTATATTAAAATTTACAAATCCTGCCTGTCGAATCGCTTCTATTGCCTGCAACGCCGTGTTTTTATCATGAATACGTCCTAATGCTTGCAATGCTACATCAGAAAAACTTTGTACCCCTAACGACAAGCGATTAATACCCGCCTGATAAAACCCTTGAAAACGCCCAATGTCCACTGTACTGGGATTTGCTTCAAGCGTAATTTCTGCTTGTGGTAATACCCGAATACGACTGCGTATCGCCATTAATAAGCGGTCAATTGCATCGGGGGAAAAAATGCTCGGCGTACCGCCTCCAAAAAAAATACTAGACACCGCTCGCCCCCAAACTTTGGGTAAATCCTGTTCTAAATCGGCAATTAACGCGTCGATATATGCCTGTTCTGGTACAGACTCTTTAACTTCATGCGAATTAAAATCACAATAAGGACATTTACGTACACAATAAGGAATGTGAATATATAAGCTGAGCGGTGGTAAGGTTGTAAAATGAAACATAGCAAGTCATTAGCTCTGAGAGAGTGTTATACTAAAGAAGTGTAGCTTAAGGCTAATTTGGTGAAAGTATTATGGTTATTAACCAAACGATTCAAGGAATAGAAAGTATGAAAACCATTCAAATTAATTTACCCGATGATGTTGCTGCCCGTTTTGAAAAAGTCGCTCAACAACGCGGAGAAGATTACAGTAGCGTTAATTCTGATGAAGTGAAGGGTAAAGACGCGCTGTTTACGGATTTAGTGGTATTAGGTTTAGATGATTTAGCCGCAGGGGAAGAATTATATCCTGATGATGTAGAAACAGAATAAGATATATAAAGGGCGAATTTATTTGCCCTTTATGTAAAATCTTGTCATGGCACGTGTCATCAAGTCGTAAAAAAGGATATATCCATTATGGGTATTTTTTTGACTGAGGAACGGGCAAATGACCTTGAGGGGGCTGATGATAAAAAGACCTGCTAGATTTTATAAAAATCTAACAGGTCTGTCTTTTTAAGGATTAGCTACTTACTTGATAGTAACGCTGATAGTATTAAATTGACCACCATCACCGTCCACTTCAACAACAAAAGATGAGCCAACAACAGCATTTTTACCAATAGTAATAGTACAACCATCTAATGTTACAAGTGTATTTGTTGGGTTATTTAATGTGCAAGATTTTATTTTCACACTAGAACCCTCTTTAACCGAAATGGTTAGCACATTGCTAGGAGACATTTGTAATGTTGTCTTATCAACAAACTGCTCGCTTTCCGCCATTTCTACCACCAACGGTTCGCCCAGAATGTAAGTGCCATTTGTTTTGTAAGCAACAAAGAAATAAAGGTCTTTTACGACAAAACCACTGGGTAAACGGAATGAGGAGAGTTGTCCTGAGCCAACATGAACACGAACACCATTATCTTGCGCCAGTGTTTGCAAAGCAGGTAGGGCATCAAACTTTAAATCGTCTATCGTTGGTGGGTTTGTCCAAGGTTGCCATACTGATGTTTCTTGAGTAGTTGTTCCTGTACTATCTGTAACCAGCGAATATTCATTCGCTTTTTGTAACCAGACGGTATTTGTGTCTAGTAAATTGGTGGAGTTTTCACCCATGAGTCCCATGAACACAAAAATATTATCAATCGGAAATGTTGTGGTTGGAACTACCAGTGCGTCTAGGAAAATAAAATCGCCAGCTTTGGCTGATAGCGTTTTATTACCATTTTGAGTAGTTACCAGCGTATTAATAGATTTTATCGACGCAGTACTACTGCCAAGTAATCCAGAGAATCCCATTTGAACATCTTGAGGAATACTAATATTGCTAAGTGGGTACTTTTCACCAGTTTTACTGAATTGGTAAATACTATCCAATTTTAATGGGGTTAGCGTGAGAGAGGGTAACGTACTGCTGGTGAATCTTGCTATACACGTTTTATTCTCGCTGAGAACCACTTTACCATCTGTACAATTTTCCCATCCTGCGAAAACTGAATTGGTTGCAGCTGTTGCATTCAATGTGATACTGGTATTAATATCAAAGCTAGCCGTACACAACGAGGTGCTTGTACCACAGCTGATTCTGCTATCTGGGAATATAGACTGTACCGTACCTGTACCTGTTCCCGATTTTTGGACAGTTAGGGTTTTCTGAGCAATTGTAGTAAGTGTAAAGTTAGCCGTACAAATCACGGTTTGTGAAAGCGTTACTGTTATACTGTTACCAACAGTTGTACCTACACAATTCGTACCTGTCCAACTTTGAAACTGATAGCCTGTTTGAGGTGTTGCAAGTAATGTCACTTGTGTGTTCTGTGAGTAGCTTGATTGACAAATATTACTCGAATCACTGCTACAACTGATAGTACCCGCACCGCTAGGACTTGCCCCAAGACTCAGTGTTTGGTTGGTAGACGAAGAATCATTTACACCATCATAATTACCTGTTCCTCCTGTACCTGCCCATGGACGGGCATTAATCCATGCGGTATAGGCGACTGTGTCAATGATAGAAATACTAATGACTGGGACAGTGGAAAAACTAAGCGTCCCTCCTGATTGAGAAGTCAACCAAAAAATAAAATACCGATATATTGGTTCAGTAGGTACACCAAAAGAAGTCGCATTCCAAATGGATACACTTAACGCACCAGGTGTTCCACCTAAATCTAGTTTAGAAACATCGCACAACTGTGTGGATTCGTTGCATGGATCTGTGCTTGTAACACCAACTCGACCACTAGTTAATAAGGCTTCTGAACCCTGTGCCACGATACTGGAGAAATAAGTACCTGGTGGGATAAGCACCTTTATTCG
Source organism: Beggiatoa leptomitoformis (assembly GCF_001305575.3). Classification (NCBI taxonomy): domain Bacteria; kingdom Pseudomonadati; phylum Pseudomonadota; class Gammaproteobacteria; order Thiotrichales; family Thiotrichaceae; genus Beggiatoa; species Beggiatoa leptomitoformis. The sequence continues at coordinate 2,696,922 of NZ_CP012373.2, read as the reverse complement.
CACAACCTCATTAGATTTGATCGGACCTATTGACGCAGGTATTTGAAACGGTGTTCCTGATGTAAAAGATAGAGGATAGTTTGTTGTGTTTAAAGAAATGGTTTTCAAAATATCAGCTTGTACTGTTGCCAGCAACAGCGTATACAAACAAATACTATAAGTAACAACTCTAATTAGCATTGTAAAATCTCATTGTAAAGAACATCGAACTCGTCTAAATGTAGCACAAAATTCTATCAAGAAAAGAAAATCATCATATTCTTATAACTATATATATCAATTTAATGGTTGATTATACATTTTTTATGCGTATTACGCATTTTTCAAACTCCAGTTATACTTTACATAACCTATTATATTCAAAATAATTTATTTAAAAATCTGAAACTATTTCGACAAAGTTTTCCGCGTCAGCTTTTTACCAAAAAGAGAATAATTATGTAGTAGTAACGGCAAATAAAAACAGCCCTTTCACCAAGCGAAACTCGCTTAACGAATGGGCTGTCTAAAAGTAAACTTATACTACTGCAACACTAATCAATACATCCAGAAGTAATCGCAATTTCCATTTAAACATGTATTACGATTTGGCTTGTGTGATGTGGGAACTAATGTTGAGTTTCTCAGTTGACCACTAACTAAGTCATACTTGTGTGTCACTGACAGTGTTGGTACACCAGGATAAGGACATCCAGATTCCACACCTAAAGAAACATCATACCAACCTTGTTGATAGTTTGGCCATGCTGGTAAGAAGTAGTTAACTTCTTGTAATTTTTCAACAGTGACAACATTCGCACCACCTGAGTAGGGAATACCCAGAATTGTGGTAGATTGCTCAAAGTCATTGTACGCCAACATGCTATATGTTATGGCACCATCAGTTGCAAAAGGAGGTGTGTAAATCAGAGTAGTGCCTGAAACTCTTGCACCACCTGTACAAACGTTACGTCCATAATGGTTATAACGTGTGGGGAAAGTTACTAACAGTTTAGTTTCACGTGTTCCACCAAACGCAATGTCGTTTTCATAGGTTTGTTGTAAATTGGTTGCTGCTAATGCACGTTCAATTTCAATATCTTTATCAGCATTATATTCAGCGGCAACCAGAGTACCTGCAACACCTAATCTTTGACCAAATCTTACGCCAACAGCTGACTGAGGTGCATTTTCCCCTGCTTTTACATCATAAACAGGGTTGGCAATCACTAAACCATCAAAGTCTGCAATTTTATAGTTTTGGCTAATAATAACAGCTGGTTCAAAGTAACGCTTTTGAGAATATCCACTATTAGTTGTTGACCAAACAGTGTTTGTATAAACAGGAAAGCCATACTTCGTAGGAGCAGCAACACCTTCATCATCAGTGCTAACTAATAATGCATGATCGCCAATCGCACCTGTTAAAGCAGGTAAGCGATAAGCTGTTCTATCACCTGTAGTACCAATTAATTCAGCATTACCTATCAAACTAATCCAGCTGGGATCGGTAGAACGGATTTTGCTGTTAACAAGAGGACCATACCCTGTAACAATGTCAGGCACTGCACTTTCAGCAGCTCTTTCTGAACTTTCGGTGGGTAAATTTTCATCTTTATCTAAATAAAGAGCACCACCACGAGCAGGTGCGCGATAGAAAGACTCTTGACCGATTGCTTCAGCAGAGGTTCTTGGTGAATCAAATATCTGTGCTAAAGAAAACTTTGACATTCCTGGTGTAACTTCAACAAAGGTTTTTTGTCCTGTGGCATTATAGCCCATGACAGTCCCTTTAACTGCGTAAGCACCAATAACTTCTATATGCCCCATTTGAACCGTATCGCCTGTACCCAATCTATCCATAAATACTGGATAATAGGCAGGAACAATAGATGCGAATGTTGCATTAGTATTTTCTAATGAATTAACTGTTGGTGTGCCTGCTGGTACTGTGTAAGGAGAATCAGCATGTACAGGGATAGGCGATTTGACAGAGTCATCATCAGAATAGAAATACGCCATCGGACGACCTTTTGAGTCTAACTTTGATGAATAGCGAATTTCAAAACGACATACGTCACTGGGAGTTAGGTAGCACAGGAAGTCGAACACTTCGGTTGATGCCACAGCAGAACGCAACACAACCTTTGCCTTAACAGCAGTGGTTGTACTGGTATTAACAATACTCATCTTTGTAACATAACCAACTTGAGCATAATACCAAGGTCCTAATAATACTTGCCCAATTCCATCTTCTGCCAAATGAATAGCATTTGCACTACCACTAAAGGCAAACCCTGCAACCAGCGCAGTTGCCATTGCGGAAGGCAGAAGTTTTTTTCGTAAGGAAAAACTCTTCATTAATTTACACTCCTTAAACAACACATTGTTTAACATAAAAAACGACAAAACAGAGTTTACTACTTTATTTAGTGTACAAGCATACAAAATTTATCAGTACTGCACAAGGCGATAATCATACACTTGTTGCAAACCCATTCTCATTTCAGATACCCTTAATCGGACACAACTATACTAAAGATTACTATATAACTGCAACACTTTTTTCTTAAATACAACAGATTTCTATTTTTGTGGTATGTTTACGACACTTGGTTAAGTATATTACTTAGGGCAATAAATATACCACATCTTATAAAAGACTGTCTGAATAAGAATTTGATTTAATCAAAGTGTTTGCTCATCAATGTGTATCAATTTCCTGCCAGAAATCGCTTAATGTCATTATGTGCAGTAAAGAAAGCTTTAAAAGCAAATGACTGAGTTTTGCATCTGGTAGTTGTAATAGCCGTTCTTTTTCTTCGGGCATTAATTGACCAAACCGTACTTCTAGGATGATGATGAGTGCTTCAGCTTTGCCTTCAGCCTTGCCTTCAGCCTTGCCTTCCGTTTTTCCCAGTAGAAAAAAACGTTGTCGTTCTTGCTCCATTGCTGTTTCTAACACGGCTGTTGCCTCCATTTTATTGTGATAAATCGTTTCTAACGCTTCGCTGTCTTCTATCTGGCGTTTGTTATGGATGACGAGTAACTTAAACCAGTTCAGTAACAGTGATACTGCATTTTTTTCTTCCTCATTGTCAAACAACATTAGGATTTGTTCTGTGAGGAGATTTATGTTTTCAGGATGTGTTTCTGCAAGAAACAAGGTGGAAACTAAGTTGCGTATCTGTAGCAGTTGTTCTTGCGAGTATTCGTTTTCAGCAATCTTAAAATAACGGAATTGTGGTGTATAAGAGGCTAATAATTCAGGTTGTTCTAGGATGTCTTGTATGTCAGTTGCTGCTGTCCATCGGTTGCTTCCACTGTAAAGAACTATGGGAAATATCGGTGGAAGTTTTTTTCGTTTCGGACGACTTTCTGCATAATCTAACCAGAAGCTACACATATAGTGTAGAACGCGTAAAGCCATAAACCAAACAACGGATGATTGAAATTCTAATAGGATGTAAACATAGGCTTCTTGTTGTTTGAATTTTACTTTGTAGATTAAGTCGCTTTCGGTTTCTTTGTAGTGGTCGCTAATGAATGATTTATCTAGGCGTTCGCAGCTATCAAAATCAATGTGTTGTACCCAAGGTTCTGGCACAAAAGATTCTAGCAGTTGGCGAAAAAATACTTTGTTTGAAAAAAGCCTTTTATAGCCTTTATCGTAAAGCGTGGTCATTTATTGTTCACCAAATAAAACCTTAAGAATTCGATAGGCTGATTTTTCAGGGTAAAATTTTGCAATATCTTGTGGTGCTTGTTTCATCAGTGTGTTGCGTAATGTATTGTCTGTAATTAATTGTTTTAGTGCAGCGTAACAATCTGTTGTTTTTGATGTATCAATCATTAACGCATTTTTTTGATGAACGGCAAAACTGTCGCTACCGCCAATCGTTGGCACGATTACCGCAGCACCCGATGCCATCGCTTCCATCGCGGTTAGCCCCATTGCTTGAAAGTTGGAAAAATCAACAAAAATATCAATTTGTGCGAGCAAAATGGCAAGTTGTTCAGGTGTTTGTAACCCTAAGTTTTGATAGGCAAAGTCTCTAGGAAGGGCTTGAAATGCTGGGTTGTCTTCAGCAACGCCAAATAAAATAATCTCTATTTGATTGGTAAATTCTTGGTATATGCGTTGTAGGATTTGCATGGTACGTAACGCGCCACGCCGACTGCTAGAAGGGCGAATCATCGCGCTAATCCGTAAGCGGTCAGTTTTTTCTGTACGATTCAAACGTGGGACAAATAGATCGGCGTTGTAACTCGCGCCAACAAGCTGGCTTTCTTTACCCAGTTGATAGTGTAGTTCTTTTTTATTCCAGTGTGTTTTTGTAAATAGTTTGCAATTTGGAATTTGTAAGTAAGAGAGCCACGCAAGGCGAAAATCGGCATTACGACGAAAATAATAAGAGGCTAAACGACGACGTATCCATGCAGAACGCCAGAACCAGCGATAACGAATGGCTTTTTCTATGGGAAAATAAGGTTCAAAATCTTGTATGTAATAGCCGATAATGGGTGGATTGGGTTGGGTTGCAAGGGGAGCTATCCATTGAATGGAGTAGTTTGCAGTTGCAATAACTGCATCATATCCTTCGCAATAACGTGGTAGGTCAAAATCGGTTGGGGTGTAAATAACGGGAATGTCTAATTGTGGGTAGCTTTTTTCGAAGGTGGTTTTATGATGGAGAAAGTTGAGAATAACTGCGTCCACGCCCATGCGACGCATCGCACGTACTTCACTGATAACCACATTGCTACCCCCCCCTGCTTCTAACACAGGTAGCATAAAAATAACCCGTTTTCCTCGCCAGTGATATTGTCCTTGCGCGACAATGTTCCAGCGTTCTAGTAGGTATTTTGCGCGTGTTCGGATACCTTCTATAACTTTATCATGTCGACAAATGGTCACACCTGTATCAATAGTGGTTTGCCCATGTTTTTCAGTTAAGGCAATACCTGCACGTTCAGCCAGTTGTTTACGCCGTTCATGCGAATAGCTTTTGGATTGTGCATGATAAATGTAAACATCATCAGCAATGGCTAATTGCCACCCTGCTTGTCTGGCACGGATGCAATAATCATTTTCTTCGCCATAGCCTTGCCCAAAGCGTGCCTCATCAAAATAGCCAATTTGTGTAATGACAGCACGTTTAATCAGTAAGCAAAAGCCATTTAGGAAGGGAATGCGCGGATATAGTCTGTTAGAAAGTGCGGCCACTCGATTGGCAAATTGTGGCACGCTCATATCTGTGGGGAGTGGGTTTTCTGCCCAATCACCTTTAGATTCAATGGCAGGGATGGATTGCCATGAGGCGGTGTTACTAAGCGGACCCACTAAGCCAATTTCTGGCGCGGAATTAGCACAAGCAACTAATCGTTCTAACCAATGAGCAGATACAATCGTATCGCTGTTTAACAATAGGCTGTAAGGATTTTGACTGGCATGTAGTCCTTGATTAGCCGCACAGGTATAACCCCGAGCTTGTTCATTGCGTAACAATGTAGCCATTTCACCTTTGGCGTAATCAGCTAGATAATCATGTGTTTCCGTTGCACTGCCATCATCAACAAGAATTAAATGATAGGGTGCAGTACTATACGTTTTGATAGATTCTAAACAGCGTTGTACATCAGCTAACGCATTATGTACGCAAACAATAATGTCAACTGTTTGAGTATGTGGAGGAATATCTAGTGTATTTAATTGCCATGAAGGAAAATGAATGGGTAAGGAAGAAAGCATAGCGGCTTGGCTATCCATAAATGCGGTCAGGTTGAGAGAGAAGATTGAGTCTGTTTAATGTCGTGCGCAACAATGATGACAACTTGTTATTATTAAAGGATGACATTATAAACCTGACTGCTCATGTTACACAAACGCACAATTAATGATTCTTAAGGAAATATCATGGCACGCAAAAAAAGTACGCAACCACTGATTATTGTTATTATTACCTTAATTTTATCCGCTATCATGGGCGAGCAATGGCTAAGCTCTGGTAATAAAACACCTAATCCCCCTCAAAGCCCAGATGTAACCAGCCCTTCAGGTGAGACAGAAAACGTTGATTTTAATCAATGTTCAGTGGTTAATGTTACTGATGGAGATACCTTACGTTTGCGATGTGTGGGTGCAAATGAAGATATTCGTGTCCGTTTATATTGCATAGATGCGCCAGAATCCAAGCAAACTCCATGGGGAACAAGTTCTAAAGAATATCTCCGTTCTATCGCAGGAAATACGGTTCGGGTTGTTAAGATTAATATAGACCGTTATCAACGAGTTGTTGGCGAAATTTATAATGGTAATGCCAACTTAAATTTAGCCATGGTTAAAGCAGGTAAAGCGGCTGTTTATCGACAATATTGTAAAAAACGTGAACCTTACGAAGCGGCTGAAGAACAAGCCCAACATGCGAAAGAAGGTATTTGGAAAACCGAAGGGTTGCATCAAACCCCTTGGGAATGGCGTAAACAACAGCGCGAAATGGATTAATTATAACTAATGGTCTAAATCAGGATTTAGAAGTCAATAATTCTTTGTTATGTTGATAATATTAAAAATCCTGATTTAGATAAATCATCTAGCATCATTTATTATCAGTAATATTAATGGGTTCAACAGTTAATAATAATCCTTTGCGCGCAATGACACGCACAGCTTGCCCTTGTTGAATGGGTTGGGTTGCTTGTGCGTTCCACATCTCACTGTGAACAAAAACCCTTAATTGCTCTTGTTGATGACTGATACATTCACCTATCGCACCTATCATGGCTTCTTGTCCAGTAATAATGGGTTGTGTACGAATTTGTAAACTCATTTTAATAACCCAAATAAAAAATAATGTACTGACTAACGCAAGCCCCCCAATCAGCGCGGGGGAAATAGCAAAATAAGGTAAATCCGTATCCATTAACATAATAGAACCCATAACAAAGGCAACCACGCCACCCAATCCTAAAATAAAACTGGGAAAAAACGCTTCTGCTGCCATAAAAGCAATACCCAGTAAAATTAAGCCCATACCTGCATAATTAATAGGTAATACTTGAAAAGCAAACAGGGCTAATAAAATAGCAATACCGCCTAAAACACCGGGCAATACACTACCTGGACTGGATAATTCAAAAAACACCCCATAAATCCCTAGCAACATCAGTAAATAAGCAATATTTGGGTTTGTTACAATGCTCAGTAATTGATTACGCCAATTTGGGTCTATGATTTTTATCGGATGCTGTTCCGTCTCTAATTTTTTGACTTCACCTAAAACCTTAACTTCTCGTCCCTGAAGTTTTTTTAGTAAATCGTTAATATCTGTTGCCATTAAATCGATGACATTTTCTTTTAATGCCTCTTCTGCTGATAAACTGGCCGATTCTCGTACGGCTTTACTTGCCCATATAGCATTGCGCTCGCGTAATGCGGCTAAAGATTGCAAATAAGCATCTGCGTCGTTTACCATTTTGTCATGTAACGTATCCGCGTTAGATTTAGTCGTTGTTGGGGTTGCTGTTGTATCGATAACAACCTGTTTCGTCTTATTATCCAGCTCGCCCAACTGCACGGGCGTTGCTGCCCCCAGATTCGTTGCGGGTGACATTGCCGCAATATGACTTGCATATAAAATGTAAGTGCCTGCACTAGCTGCACGTGCGCCAGCAGGATGCACATAACTAACGACAGGAATAGCCGATACAAGAATCGCTTGTATAATTTCACGCATCGCTAAATCCAAGCCACCCGGTGTATCAATAGTGAGTACAACCAACGCAACATTTTCTGTTTGCGCCTTGGTTAATGCTTGTACGATATAATCAGCGGTTGCTGGGGTAATTGCACTATCTATAGTTAATAACCAGATGGCAGATTGTTCTTCTGCTTCACTTATAGGAAGTAAGAAGAAGAAACTGAAAATAATTGCAAGAAAACGATTATACATAATGCGTTATTCCTATAAAAAACAGCCATTTTTTAATTTTTTATATATTGTGCATAAAACAATAAGGTATTATTACAACTTCTTTATTTCATTTTTTGTGCAGAGAAAATATTTATTCACCGAGAATATTTCTAGCTTAAACCAAAGAATCTCGGATAAATAGTAAAATGGTAAATTCGTCTGAATAAAAACCAAGTTAAATGATGGTTGGTTTTAACAACTAAAGGCGATGCGCCATTCTTAAACTAACGCATTGAACACTAATAATTTTTCTAAAATGCAGGTGGGGAAAATGTTATTACTACGTGATATATCTATTAAAAGTAAGCTGCGTTTTATTATTTTACTCACCAGTGGGTTTGTTTTATTGCTGGCATCAACAGCATTCATCGTAAATGAGATGTTGACTTTTCGTCGTAGCATGGTGCAAGACCTATTCACACTCGCTGATTTAGTGGGTCTTAACAGCTCTGCTGGACTTTTGTTTAACGACTCCTCAGTTGCCAAAGAAACCCTTAATTCCCTAAAAGTAAATAAGCATATTGTTGGTGCTTATATTTTTACGGCAAACCAAGGTGTTTTTGCACAATACGCCAGAGAAAAAACGATTGCTGGAGAACCTGATTTAAGTGTTTTACGCCGTTTGGCAAAAGAAGTAGATAACTCGGAAATTTATTTTTTTAAAGATGATTATGTAGAAGTTTATAAAGATATTTACTATGAAAAAGACCATGTTGGAACAACTTATTTACGCTCTGACCTACTAGAACTCAATGAGCGTATTAGTTGGATTGCGATGATTACGGCGGTAGTTTTATTAGTATCTTTACTATTTGCTTTTCTCTTAGCATCAAGATTACAACGTGTTGTGACTAAACCCATCGATAACCTATTGCATACCATGCAAAATGTATCAGAACAAAATGATTACACCTTGCGTGGGCGGAAAATTAGCAATGATGAATTAGGCGAATTAGTCGATGGATTTAACCGAATGTTGCAACAAATTGAGGGGCGCAATAAAGAGTTAGCAAAATATCGTGAACATTTAGAAGACATGGTAATAGACCGTACAACAGAACTAGCCGAAGCACGCGACCAAGCATTAGCCGCCAATCGTGCAAAAAGTATTTTCCTAGCCAATATGTCGCACGAAATCCGTACCCCCATGAATGCCATGTTAGGCTATACACAAATTTTACAAAGAGATACTAAACTCACTGAAGAACAAAGACAGTTTTTACAAACGATACTCAATAGTGGCAATCACCTATTAGGTTTGATTAACGATATTTTAGACATTTCTAAAATTGAAGCAGGGGCAATGGAATTACGCGAGGAGAATTTTTTCCTCAATGATTTTATTAATGATATTGCCACTATGTTTAAAATGCGTTGTGAACAAAAACGCTTGGGTTGGCGAGTAGAAAACCCTGTCAGTATAGAAACCATGGTTTATGCTGACCAAGGCAAACTGCGGCAAGTCATGATTAATTTACTGGGCAATGCGGTTAAATTTACAGACCATGGCGAAGTTGTTTTACGCATTCACACCCTAGATGAAGATAATTTTTACTGTTTTGATGTGATTGATACAGGTGCTGGCATTGACAGCAGCGCGTTAGAAAATATCTTTGAGCCTTTCCAACAAGATACTGCAGGGCTAGAAAAAGGAGGGACAGGCTTAGGATTAGCGATTACAAAACGTCAAATTGATCTTATGAACGGTAAAATTAGCGTAGTATCCGAACAAGGCAAAGGTTCTACCTTTTCTGTTTATCTCCCACTTCCTGAAGGGGTGGGTGACGTGTTAAAAGAAGTTGAAGAACAACGTATTAATCACCTTGCTGAAGGATATAATGTTGTTGCATTAGTTGTTGATGATATTAAAGAAAATAGAGATATTTTAAGTTATTTTTTAACTGAGATTGGTGTTGAAGTTCACGAAGCAGTAAATGGACAAGATGCATTAGATAAAATACAGGCAAAAATGCCTGATATTGTCCTGATGGATATTCGTATGCCTGTGATGGACGGCATGATTGCTATTCAACACATACTAGAACGCTACGCGGAAAAAATGCCTATTTGTATCGCCATTTCTGCCTCGACCTTACGCCACCAAACACAACCCTTGCTAGATGCGGGCTTTCACGACTTTATTTCTAAACCCTTTCGCTTTCAAGCAATTTGCACTTGTTTAGTGCGATTTTTACAAGTTGAGTTTGAATATAAAGAGGTAGTGCAAGAACCTGAACCGTTATCCGTTGTTGCAGAAACTGATTTTAGCCAGTTTACGCTACCTCACGCTTTACATAATCGCTTGCGAGAGGCTGCTGAATTAAATGACTTAACTGATTTAGAAGTTGTCTTACAAGAGCTTAATCAAGGAGATGATACGCAACGGCAACTTGCACAAGCCTTTCAACCGTTGTTAGCCAATTATGATATCGATGGCATTCTGGAACGCTTAGGAAATATTCAATATGTTTGATCAACCTGTCGATTTAACCAGCGCAAGAGTGCTTATGGTAGATGATACTCCTGCTAATATTGACGTACTCCGCAAAGTTTTAACGCCCGAAGGGTATAAATTATATTTCGCAAATAATGGTGAAAAAGCCCTACAAATTGCTGAAAAAGCAATGCCTGATCTCATTTTACTAGATGTGATGATGCCAGGCGGCATTGATGGTTTTACAACATGCACCTATTTAAAACAAAACGCATTAACCGCAACTATTCCTGTCATTTTTATTACCGCAAAAACTGACACACAAGACATGATAGAAGGGTTTCGAGTCGGTGCTGTGGATTACATCACTAAACCTTTTCGCCAAGAAGAAGTATGTGTTCGGGTACGTACCCACTTACAAACCCGCATTTTAATGCACCAACGCGATAAGCTAATTCAAGACCTTAAAACCAGTGAAGAACGTTTCCGTCTCTTAGCAATGTGGTCGCCCGCTGGGATTTTTCAAACCGACCTTGCAGGTAATTTCACCTACACCAATCAACGCTGGCAAGCTATTTTTGCCGTTAATAATCATATTACAGATGATTGGTTAAAAGTCTTATCTGCGGAAGATAAAGAAACGATTAAAACCACATGGCAGACTTTTTTAAACAATCCTGAACGGACAAAGAAATTTTCCTATAAATGTCAGCTACATATTTCTGAAGGGGTACGCTGGGTACAAATTGTTGCTACCCCTTTAGTTGAACAAAATGGGAAGCTAGCAGGCTATGTTGGGTCAGTAGAAGATATTACCGATTTTAAATATCGTGAAGAACAAATGCTGTTAGCAAAAGAATCTGCGGAAGAAAAAGCCCAAGCCCGTGCTGAATTTTTGGCGGGAATGACTCACGAATTACGTACCCCCCTCAATGCTATCATTGGTTACAGTGAAATGTTATTAGAAGAGGCTGGCACAGAAGAAGATGGTGAAGATTTAGAAAAAATTACGTCGGCAAGTAAATATCTACTAAATCTGATTAATAATGTTTTAGACCTTTCGAAACTTGAAGCCAATAAAATGACAGCAAATCTTTCAACTGTAGGGATTACTCCTCTAGTGAAAGAAGTTGTCTCAATGATCAGTCCCTTAGTAGCAAAAAATGGTAATGAGTTACTTGTTGAAATTCATGTTGATATAGAAACAATTTATGCTGATGACACTAAGTTGCGACAAGTACTATATAACCTACTGAGTAATGCATGTAAATTTACTACAGCGGGTACAATTCGTCTGCATGTGTATCCTAAAACCGTAGAAAACACACTTAATATTTGTTTTGCCGTTGCTGATACAGGCATAGGAATGACAGAAGAACAATTGAAAAAACTCTTCAACAAATATGCACAAGCAACTGAAGCAACAGCTAGCCAATACGGCGGTACAGGACTTGGATTAGTCTTAAGTCAACAGTTTTGCCGTTTATTAGGCGGAGAAATTACTGTCAGCAGTGAACTAAATAAAGGTAGTGTTTTTACTGCCGTTATTCCCAGTCATAGCGCGCCTACTTTGCCATCTTAATATTATATCTAGTAAATTTCTTCAATAACATGGATACCACCGCTGCAAGCAGTGGTATCTGTTGTTCATCGCTATACTTGCACTTTTACAAGAAATTTATTTAGACAAGAAGACTTTTTTATTTTTAAATGACGCTTTAAAAAATGAGTCCTACACCTTGAAAGCTAACAGGTCTTCATTTTCCCCACAGAAAAACCGTTTTTATTTCACGAATAAGACGTGAAGAAGCCCCGCGAATCATTTAAAATTGCCCATCATTCTGCCAAACCATCAGCCCGTTAAATCACTATTTTTGATACACATAACGTGCTGACCTGCTGTATTTGCTGTAAATTATGAACTGGGCTGACGCAACAATTCTTGCTGTATTCTCTTTATCAACAATCATTGGTCTATTACAAGGCTTCATTAAAGAAGTATTGTCTCTGCTTGCATGGCTGATAGCCGTGAGTATTGCTATCAGTTTTCTGGGCATTTTTAGCGAAATACTTTATAAATCCATCTCATATAGCGACCTACGACTAGGTATCGCATTCAGTGGTTTATTGCTAATGAGTCTTGCACTATTGCATTGGATAAATGACCTTATTATACAATCTGTTGGTGACGTTCTACCAACACTCTTCGAACGCTTTCTAGGCGGTATCTTGGGATTAGCGCGTGCTAACATTATTATTCTAATGCTTGTCTTGTTAGCAGGACTGACCCAAATGCCTAATTGGCTAAGTTGGAAACAATCCATTCTATTGCCTTTTTTTCAAACAACCGCGTTAATTTTACGCAATCAACTACCTATCGCCATAGCATCACAATTCAGTTTTGGGTAGTCCTCTTAAGGACAGTTTGGAATAACCTTCTAGACTTAATTTAACAACTGCCTAGTTTGAACCCTTGTCTGCTTACAGACCTTATGTACCTTAGTGGAGCCTTTGAAGTATGTGCGGAATCATCGGAATTGTTGGTAAATCCAGTGTTAATCAGGCACTGTATGACGGACTCACCATGTTACAACATCGTGGACAGGATGCTGCGGGTATTGTGACGTGTGAAAATAACCGTTTTTTTCTACGTAAAAGTAATGGGTTAGTGCAAAATGTATTTCATACCCGTCACATGTTAGACCTTCGTGGCAATGTTGGTATTGGACATGTTCGCTACCCGACAGCAGGATGCGCATCTACCGCAGAAGCCCAACCATTTTATGTAAACACGCCTTATGGAATTGCATTGGCACACAATGGCAATTTAACTAATGCAGATGTCCTTAAAAAAGAACTATTTCACGAAGACTTACGCCATATCAATACCGATTCAGACTCTGAAGTATTACTGAATATTTTTGCCCATGAATTGCACCGCTCAGGTCGGTTTGCACTGACTGACGAAGATATTTTTGCGGCTGTGCGAGGAGTGCATCGCCGTTGTCGTGGCGGGTATGCAGTCGTTGCCCTCATTATGGGGTATGGTATCGTTGCATTTCGTGACCCTAACGGCATTCGTCCTTTAGTTTATGGCAAAGCTGAAACAGAAAAAGGCACTGAATACATGGTTGCTTCTGAAAGTGCTGCCTTAAGTGTGTTAGGGTTTAATTTAATCCGTGATGTTGCACCGGGTGAAGCTGTTTTTATTGATATAGAAGGGCATCTTTCTACACGCCAATGTGCAGACAATCCCGGCTATAGTCCGTGTATTTTTGAACTGGTTTATATGGCTCGTCCTGATTCCATCATGGATGGCATTTCTGTTTATAAAGCCCGCTTACGGATGGGGAAAGCCCTAGCGAAAAAAATTGAACGTGTATATCCAGACCATGATATTGATGTTGTTATTCCTATTCCTGATACCAGCCGCACAGCCGCTCTCCCGTTATCCTACCATCTCAATTTGAAATACCGCGAAGGGTTTGTAAAAAATCGTTATATTCCCCGTACATTCATTATGCCCGGACAAAGCCAGCGGAAAAAGTCGGTTAAACAAAAGTTAAACGTTATTGATCTGGAATTTAAAGACAAAAACGTTTTGTTGGTGGATGATTCCATTGTTCGCGGTACAACCGCGCAACAAATCATAGAAATGGCACGTCAAGCGGGTGCGCGCAAGGTCTATTTCGCCTCTGCCGCGCCACCTGTGCGTTACCCTAATGTGTATGGCATAGACATGCCCTCAGTACAAGAACTGCTTGCACATAATCGCAACGAAGAGCAAATTGCGCGTAAAATTGGTGCAGATTGGGTGATTTATCAAGATTTAGAAGACTTAATTGCTTGCGCGCGCAAGGGCAATAAAAATGTCCCTCGTTTTGATACTTCTTGTTTTGATGGCGATTATGTAACAGGTGATGTCAATCAACGCTATTTAGAAAATTTAGAACGGACACGGAATGATTCTGCTAAAAATCAACAGATGAATAAAGAATCCGCAGAAGTAATTGACTTACATAATGTTGCTTAATTCCCAACAGGCTTAAAATAGCCTATAAATACTGTGTAGGGTGCTTAATGACGGTTGACACACTCTACACAATCCGCCAATTCGGTATAGAATAAATTGGCATTATTTGTGATTAGTCAATTACATATTCTAATGTCGTTTCTCACTTCCCATTTGTGTTATGAAAAAGCAGACGCTGTTTATTTTTTCTTTAACCACCCTAGGGCTGGTTATTTTATTAATTCCCTATATCACAGGGATGAAAGCAGAAGAACAATTTAGCTTTTTTACTAAACAATTACCTGATAATATCCAATTTATTACGCATGATTATCAGCGTGGTTGGTTAGGTTCTACAGCGGATTCAACCCTGTCAATCTATCAAGATGCCAATACACCTGCACAAACTATCCAACTACAACAAGAGATGGACCACGGTTTTTTACCGCTAAAACCCGCTATTATTTACACCACCATACGAACTACATTACCAACAGCCTCAACAGGTAATCAAATAACGGGGGAAACCAGTCCATTACGCATTCGGACAGAGTTACAAGCAAATGGTGATGTGAGTAATACTCTCAACATAGCGCAATCGCACTTACAACAACAAGAAAATACCGTGCAATGGCAAGATTTAACTGGCGAATTCAATCTGACACAATCAGGACATCTTGCAACCACAACCCTACATATTCCACAATTAAAAAGCCAGTTTCCCTTTGGTGAATTCACCGTTCATGATGGGCTGATACAAGCGAATATAGAAGAAAATATTGCTAATTTATTGATAGGGCAAGGTAATCTTCATATTGCCCAAATCCGTTTTGATAGCCCAACAGGGCTAACAGCCAGCCTCTCCAATCTTCACATTAACACCTATAATATTCCCAGCGAGTCGTTTTTAACCTTACGCATTGTTGCAACAGCGCAAGAATTACATATTATCGATAAAACGTATCGTGATATCCGTATTGTGATGGAGTTTAATCAACTTCATCAGCCCAGTTTACAAAATATTGTTTTACAATTAAATGAATTACGTCAATTACATCCTACTTCACAATTACAATTGAACTTTTGGCTTTTGGGCATTTTAATGCGCGATGGTATGACCTTACTTAACCATCATCCCTCTTTTGCTATTACTGAACTATCCCTAAACAGCGATGAGGGGAAAGTAAATGGCACGCTTTCTGTGCAGGTGGACACCGTCCCATCACAACCCTTTTTTAATTTGCAAGCACTACAAAATAGTATTATTTGCGAAGTTACCCTAGAAACACCAAAAACTTTATTAAACCAATGGCTAAAAGCGATATTATTTCAACCAGATTTGTCGAGCCAAGCGGCGGCACAAACAATAATGAATACCCGCTTACAACAACTAGAAACACAAGGTATTTTACTATCTAGTGCGGATAATCAAGTATATAAAACCGCTTTGCTGTGGAAGAATGGCAAACTGATGGCAAATGGACAATCTATTGTTTACCCAGAAATTAGAGTGCAATTGCAATAGCTCAGTTTCGACTTTTTATTCTCAGTCGTGCCTAATCTATAGACGAAAAAAAAACCACTGTCGCACACAGGCAAACAGTGGTTTTTTACAAACTGTATTTTTATTGTGCTTTAGACACCATAAAAGCAACAGCGGCTTTAATATCTTCATCACTTGTGGTTACTGCACCCCCTTTTGGAGGCATAATCCCTACTTTACCTTGAAAACCATTGGTTGCATGTGTAAATAATAGTTCTAAGCCTTGAGCAATACGGTCTTGCCAAGCACTTGCATCGGCAAATTTGGGCGCGCCCATGACACCCGTGCCATGACAGGCAAAACAGGTACTATTATAAACGGCTTCCCCTTTGGCTAAATCATAAGCACTTAAATCAAGTTTTTTAGTAGCACTTGCTGTTTCAGCGGGTTTTGCTGCTTCAGGTTGTGGTGCAGTTGTAGCACTAGCAACAGGAGCGGGTGTTGTTTCAGCAGGTTTAGCTTCTGGTGCAGGTGTTGTCGTTGTTGCACTGCCTGTTTTGCCTTCCGCATTGTTCACCATGAAACGGATAGCTTCTTTAACTTCATCATCGCTTAACTGTGCTTGTCCCCCTTTTGCAGGCATGGCTTTAAATCCTTCAAGCGCATGTTTTTCTAGTATATCTAAGCCCTGCGCAATACGGGGAGCCCAATCTTCTTTATTGCCAAAACGAGGTGCATTGAGAACACCTGTACCATGGCAAGCGGTACAAACTGCCTTATAGGTTTTTTCACCAGGGGCTAAATTGCTCGCCTCTGCGGAAGCCGTTGCTGTTTCAGGTACTGCCCCAACATTAACTGCACCTATACGCTTAACACGTAATTCTATTGCACCAGCAGGTTCTTGAGGGGATGCTAAATAATAGTTGACACCCCAAATCAAGCTAATCGCAATAATAATCAATAATACTAATAGTAAAGCAAAGTTTCTCATGGAAACATCATCTTGATGGCTCACACTAATTCCCCTTCTAAATAGACAATGCTTGGTTTAAAAGCCGACATAATTTAAGGCTATCAGTATAACATAAGGCTTTTATTTAAGCAGATAGACGACCATGATTAAATCATGTACAATTTACGACTTAATTTCGTTACGCGCCCGTAGCTCAGCCCGGATAGAGCGTTGGCCTCCGGAGCCAAAGGTCACAGGTTCGAATCCTGTCGGGCGCGCCATCATTACTAAGCCCTGTATAGCCGCTTCCTCATTGTATTTCCTTATTACGCTCTAATTTCTCCGCCATTTTTTGCCATAAGCATTTACCGCCGCTAGCTTTATCAATGGCTATGAGCCGTTTTTGATGTGCTTCCATTTCTAACGCGGTCGCCGCAAGCACAACCAATGGTGGACGGTCAGCAGATAACCGCTTAATGACAACAGCAGCTTGTTGATTGGTTACGTTTTGTTGTTGCGTCCCCCCGCCTAATAAACTAGTTTGTCCCCCAGTCATCGCTAAATAAACGTCAGCCAACAATTCCGCATCTAACAATGCGCCATGCACTTCACGATGAGAATTATCAATACCGTATCGTTTACACAACGCATCTAAATTGGCTTTTTGTCCCGGAAACAACGTGCGAGCCATTTTAAGCGTGTCTGTGACCTTGCAATAGTCTTTCAGCGGCTGCCAATTTTGTTTTAAGGCTTGCAACTCATGATTAATAAAGCCTATATCAAAATCTGCGTTATGAATAATCAATTCCGCATCACGGATAAAGTGCATAAAATCTTGTACAATTTCAACAAATTTTGGCTTGTCTTGAAGAAACTCCGCAGTAATACCGTGAATCGCTATAGAATCTTCAGGCACATCACGCTCAGGATTAAGATAGCAATGAAAATGGTTTTTAGTCGGGCGACGATTAACGATTTCAATACAACCAATTTCAATGATTTTATGTCCCTCTTTGGGACTTAATCCCGTCGTTTCTGTATCCAATACAATTTGACGCATCACTTCTCCCCATTGCTACACGCACCACACAATATCTATTTATATTTTCTCTTTTAATGCATCTAATAAGCGTTGATGTACATTATCAAATCCGCCATTACTCATAATAATAATATGGTCATTTGGACGACCAATAAGACTAAGTTGTTGCACAATCGCTTCCGTATCGCCAAATAAATCGGCGTGTGGCAACGCACTGACCATTTTAGCAAGCGACCAACCCAACTGTGGTGATTGATAAAATAAAACAATATCCGCTTGTTGTAATGCTGGCGCGAGTTCATCCTGAAAACAGCCCATTTTCATCGTATTCGAGCGGGGTTCTAACACCGCAATAATTCGTGCTGTACCAACCCGTTTACGTAATGCATCTAAGGTGACACGAATTGCTGTCGGATGATGAGCAAAATCATCATAAACACTAATCTGGTTGACCGTCCCCCGTAATTCTAAACGACGCTTTACACTCTTAAAATAGCTTAAAGATTCACAAGCTTGCTGAGGTATAATACCAACATGTCGGCTCGCAATAATTGCGGCTAATGCATTATTTACATTATGTTCCCCGCAAAGTTCCCAATTGACTACGCCTTGTCGTTTGCCACGATGATAAACTTCAAAGGCACTGCCATCTATTGTTAATAATTTAGCTTGCCACTCAGCATTTACATGATTAAAAGAATCAGTTGGTGTCCAACACCCTTGTTGTAACACTTGATTCAAACTGGCTTCTTGTCCGTTATAAATAATTAAACCATTATTGGGAACGGTGCGGACTAAGTGATGAAATTGGCGTTGAATTGACGCTAAATCGGGATAAATATCCGCATGGTCAAATTCTAAATTATTTAAAATAAGGGTATGCGGGCAATAATGGACAAATTTGGCTCGTTTATCAAAAAAAGCCGTGTCATATTCATCCGCCTCCACAACAAAAAAAGGAACATCACCCAATCGTGCGGACACACCAAAATTTTCAGGCAATCCCCCAATTAAAAAACCACAGGCTAAACCTGCATCCGCTAAAATCCACGCGACCATACTACTGGTTGTCGTTTTTCCATGTGTACCTGCAATAGCAACAACCCAACGCGCTTGCAATACCTCTTCGGCTAACCACTGCGCACCAGAAATATAGGGAATACCCTGATTTAATACAGCTTCAACGGCGGGATTTCCCCGTGATAAAGCGTTACCAATAATGACGCAATCAGGACGGGGTGTTAAATGCTCAGCCAGATAGCCTTGTTTACATTCAATCCCTTGTGCGGCTAACTGGGTACTCATGGGCGGGTAAACTGCTGCATCAGAACCTACAACCGTATGTCCTAATTGTTTGGCAAGTACTGCAAGCCCCGCCATGAATGTGCCACAAATGCCTAAAATATGTATGTGCATAATTTATTGTAATAATATGGTTATTTGACCCAATATAGTTGCGACCAAACTCAGGGCAATAAAAGTCACGATAACCGCAGAAAAAATAGTTAAATCTAATGCTTGCCGTAAAATATGAACATAAACAGCTAATTGCCAAATTACAATAGCAATTAATAAAATAGCTGAAAAATCTATTGTTTCATCATTTATTTGCTGAGAATAAAGCCACAGACCAACAGGCATACTCAATAAGCCAAATAAACTACCTGTACCTGCAACAGCACTTAATGTTTGTAAAATACGGCTAGAAAAATTAACTATATACAATAGACTAGCGATAACAAGGCAAATTAGCGCAATTTCTATCACACTGAGCAATAACGCAGTCGGAAAATCATTTTGGGTTAGTAATAAAGGGACATTCATGACAACATACGCAATCATGCTTCCCCAAAGCAAGATAGGCGAATAGGGTAAATGTTGCGGGGCAGACTTGAAACGACAGATATTAAAAAATAATATCCCTAAGTTGAGAAAAATATTCATAATAAGTGGGATTGATTAGAGCCTGTCATCAAATAAGAAGGGTTAAAGGTTCAAGCTAAAAGAATCAAGGTAGAAGCCAAATAAACCCCACTTAAGAAATTCCTAGCGCGTTTATCATATCGTGTAGCTATTGCACGATATTGCTTTAATTTACCAAAGAAATGCTCGATTAAATAACGTGCCTTATAAAGAGCTTTATCATAATCAGGTGGATTTAAACGATTTTTCCTGTACGGAATCACAGGTTCTATGCTTTTCTGTTTTAAAACATCTCTAACCCGTTCATCAGCATCATAAGCCTTATCAGCCAATAAAGCGTTTGCCTTTATCTGAGGAATAAGAGCATCAGCCCCTTCAAGGTCGCTTGCCTGTCCCGCAGTCAAAAAAAAAGGGTCGGATTGCCCAGTGCGTCAACAACGGAGTTAATCTTGGTACTTAAACCCCCTGCGCTACGTCCAATGGCTTCATCCGCGCCACCACCACTACTATGTTGATGCGCTCTAACTATAGTGCTGTCTATCATGGCATATTCGTTATCAGCATCGGCACTTAGTATCTTGAAAACACGTTCCCAGACACCTTTCTGAGACCAACGACTGAAGCGGGTATGGACAACACGGAAATCACCAAAGCGTTCGGGAAGGTCGCGCCAAGGAATGCCACTGCGATAACGGAATAGAACAGCATCAATAAACAAGCGGTTATCTTTAGCCGTCATCCCGACATGTCCTTTACGCCCAGGGAGTAGCGGTTCTAGTTTTGACCATTGTTCATCGGTTAAGGCATAGCGACGACTCATTGTTTTATCCTTGGCGATATCTGGGTATATACCTATAATATAACACTTTTTACTATTTGATGACACGCTCTAAGCAGTTTTTTGGTGAGGTAGAAAGATAACACAATCTTCCATTATATGAGGAAGATTGTGTGTGCCGTATTCAAGGCGTTTTTAAGACTGTTTTTGCGAAAAAAACGATTTAGTAAAAAAGAAAATATTCACAATTAACTGCTTACCCCAACCCCATAATGACCAAAATTCAAAAGGACGAATCTCAACCTTATTTTCTAGCACGGCGGGGACTGCCCGTAGCGGAGATTCTATGGGTTTACCAGCCTGTCCGCGATGAATTTGCAGATTAGTCCGCACTAGCCATTCAGTGTAAACTCTTAATAAGGTATCATGCTGATGTGTCTGCGTTATTTCGGTTGAAATTGGCGTTTCAGTTGAGGGACGATAGTTAGACAACATAAACCATTCATCCATCGCAAATTGGGCTTCTTCTATCGCTAAACGTAATGATAAACCTTGTTGTGGGTTCATAGTAATTCGTGCTGATACCCGTTCTAAAACTTGTTTCGTCACCAACGCATGTTCTGCGGTTTGCAAATGGTACGTATTTAAATACTGTTGAATACGCGCAGTTATGTGTGGAGGAACAGGGTATTCTTTTTGAGAAACAGCTATTTCTTCGTGGGATTCCATTGATAACTCCATGTTTCGGTCAATACATCGTTACCACGTTTAAGAAATGCACGTAACTCCACAGAATTTTGCTCTTCCGTTTCTAACTCAAAAAATAACCGATAGCCTTTGCTAAAAACATTTCTCTGTACAACTTTATTGATAATTTTACCCTTAGAAGCAGAAACAACCCCCTCTAATGAGGTTTCAGGGGGTAAAGCATCAAATGCTGACCCACTAAAATCAACAACAAACTTGCGTAGTTTTTCATCACGGCTATCACTTCCCCCCCGCCCAATGCGCGTAGCAATAACACGTCCACCAGATTGTAATTGCTCATCTTTACCAATGAAACGAATACTATATTCAAAATTGAGTTCGCCACCTTTTTCCACAGGGGTTTCAGGAATCCAGAATAAAACGATATTATCATTACGTTCAGCATCTGTAGGAATTTCAACTAATTGAAATACCCCTTTTCCCCACGCGCCCAGCGGTTCAACCCACGCGCTAGGGCGTTGATGATAGAAAGATTCTAAATCTTGGTAATTGTTAAAGTCTTGGTCACGTTGCATTAAACCAAATCCTTTCGGATTTTCATCAGAAAAGGAACTAAGACGCAATTCTGGTGGATTATTTAAGGGTCGCCAAATCCATTCGCCTGTTCCATTTGCCATGAGTAACCCGTCAGAATCATGTACTTCTGGACGGAAATCATCTTGAAAACGGTCAGTATTTTCACCGTGGTAGAACATGCTGGTAAGTGGTGCAATCCCTAATTTTTCAACTTTCTCACGCGGAAAAATACTGGCTTTCACCGTAATCACCGTATCGATACCGGGTGATAAAATAAAACGATAGGCACCTGTGACACTTTTACTGTCTAACAAGGCATAAATTGTTAATGTTGTTGCATCTTTATCTGGTTTTTCTAACCAAAATTCGCGGAAATAGGGAAATTCTTCTCCCGTTACCGCACCTGTATTAATGGCTAAACCCCGAGCAGACAGTCCCCAATGTTGATTTTTTCCAACCGCCCGAAAATAACTTGCTCCCAGAAAAACCGCAAATTCGTTAAAATTTTGGTCGTCTGACAAAGGGTAAAATAATTGAAACCCAGCAAAACCTAATGATGCAGGAATATCAGGCGGTAGTTGGGTTTTACCAAAGTTGAATAACTCACGATTGTATTCAATCGGGGTTACAATACCCTGATCAATAATATTCAGTTTTACTTGTTTGTTATACAAAAAACCACGATGAAAAAAGCGTGAGATGAAGGGTAATTTATCCTTTATCCATAAAGATTTATCTTGACGAAAACGAATTTCCCGAAATTGATCATAATCGAGCGTGGCTAAATAATCAGGTAGGATTGCTGTACTGTCTTCTTTATAAGGCTGTAACGCTAATTCGGCTGCTCGGCGGTGAATATTGGCGAAATTAAAATTATCCGTGACTTGAATTTTTTCCAGTGGAATTTCAGGCGTTGCATTCACTACCGTGAGAAAACAAGGCGCGCAATATAATGTACTAATTAAGGAAAGTAAAAAAAGGGGTCGTTTCACCATTGTGCTAACTCATTAGAAAAGGTTTATAGGAAGGACAAATCATTATATTTTTACCCAATATCATTTAGGTTTTTTTGACACAAAAATAGCTGCTTCCTTTCACTATTCCAGTGTTTATAAAGTATATTGTGCTTATCTTTAATGGGGTTACTGTTAGATAATTTATGCGGGAATTTGATAGTGTTCACAGAATGGAAAATCAAGATAAGACACATTGCGCCATTATATAGGATGTATAAAGAGGCTGTAGTGTATTAAAAATAATAATGCTAGATAAATTTTTAGTTATGCAATCAAGCGAGGATAAAATATTTGGTCGTAATTAAAGTATGTAGGATGAAAAAAATCTTTCTTTTTAGAATGTCGATTTATTATTTTCCCTTTGAAAAAGATGTAAAGGACGATTAAATTAACCATCTACTCTATTATTTTCAGGATTGTCTATGATGCACCCACAGTGGCAAACGTTACTCAAACACGCCATTTTAGGGACTGACCAACAACCTTATGTCCCGCCTACGACAGAAGATGCGCTAACGCCCTTATGTCAACAATTAGCCGATAGACCTTCCGAAGCACAGTTATTAGCAACCGCTGCTTTACTACAGGTATATCAACAGGTTGGTAAAACACCTTCAAAAACTGAACAAGTCCCCATTATTGCGTGTGAGCCAGAACTGCTACCCGTTTGTAGCCCCAAAGCAATACAACATTTAGATTTGATTTTGTTAAAAACGCGATATTGGGAAGACTTATTAATTGAATGGTCAGACCTTGTTTACCATGCTCACCAAATAGTCCCTGCGCGCTATTTACTCGCTTTATTCAGTATATTAGAAAGTAATGTTGCATTACGTCAACGACTGCCTAGTGCTATTTTTGGCAAGCGCGGCGCGTGGCTAAGCCAGTTTAATCCGACGTGGCGCAATGTTTTTATTCCCGATGAGTTAAACGAAGAAAACTGGACCAGTGCATTATCCACTGGACGTGCAAAGTGGCTGGAAAAAATTCGAGCAACAGACCCTACAAAAGTTCGTCAGTTATTAGAAAGCACATGGGCAACAGAATCAGCCAAAGAAAAACAACTCTTTTTACCCTTGTTCCGTCAACACTTAAGTCTTGATGACGAAGCCTTTTTAATGAAGTGTCAAGGTGATAGAAGTCAATTAGTAAGCCTAATCGCGACACAACTTTTAGGCGAAATTGAATCGTCTTTTTCACAAATCATTTTAACGTGCATAGACAACTATTTAAGTTTTAATACAAAGAAAAAACTGCAAGTTACACTGCCAGAAACTTTTGATAACGAATGGAAAAAATGGGGTATTTCTGAAAAAAATACACCTTATGGCATGGGAGAAAAAATGGGGTGGCTATACCATTTATTAACCTTGATAAGCCCAACGATGCTTTTACGTCATTGGAATATAAATATCGAGACGTTATTTAAAGCCATGAAGCAAAACGAGTTTGCTGACGCATTATATCAAGCACTGGAAGAATCCGTGATAGCGCATCAGGATAAAGCAGGCGCTATCTTCTTTATTCATAACAGCAAACGAAATTTTTTTGGTCAATTTACAAAGCTTGCCGATGCCGTTAATTTAACCGATAGTGAACGGGAAACGTTATTATTGACCTATCTGGAAAAGCAAAAAGATAAAAAAGGGCTGCTTGATCAAGCAACATTTCTGCAAGTTGCTGATGCTATTAAAGGTAGTTTTTCGCTATCGCTTAGCCGATATGTTTTACACAACCTGTTAGAAGAATGGTTAAAAGAGCAAACATTCTATTACACCGCTTCTATTTTAGAAAAAGCGGCTTGTAAACTTGCGCCTGAAACCTACCCTGAAATACCTGCCCACTTGCACCAAATACTGGTTGAAAAAATGCCTAATATTTCAGGCATTGAACTATTTTTAAAGCATTATGAATCGCGTTTTCATAACCTACAGGAATTTACGTCATGAATGCATTAAGGGAACATGCTGAACAGCAATTCGCGGAAGAGTTAGAAAATCTGAAAAAAGTCGATAAACGTCCGCGTCCACCTAATTGGCATTTATCCCCATGGGCGGTTGCCACTTATTTATTAGGGGGAAAATTAGAAAATAAATTTGAAATTACGCCTAAATACATTGGTAATCGCCGTTTAATAGAAATCGCCATTGCAACCTTAACAACCGACCGTGCTTTATTACTCTATGGTGTTCCCGGAACGGCAAAATCCTATGTATCTGAACAGTTAAGCGCGGCAATTTGTGGCGATTCCACTTTTCTGATTCAAGGAACAGCAGGCACTAGTGAAGAATCTATCCGTTATGGTTGGAACTATGCTGAATTATTAGCAAAAGGGCCATCAAGCCGTGCATTGGTTGCAAGCCCCATGATGCGCGGGATGGAATTAGGAAAGATTGTTCGCCTTGAAGAATTAACCCGTATTCCTGCCGATGTGCAAGATACATTAATTACTATTTTATCTGAAAAAGTTCTACCTATTCCTGAGTTAAGTAGCGAAGTACAAGCACAACGCGGTTTTAACATTATCGCTACTGCAAATAACCGTGATAAAGGCGTAAATGAACCCTCAAGCGCGTTAAAACGTCGGTTTAATACAGTCATACTACCGCTACCCGCTACCTTAGAAGAGGAAGTAACTATCGTACAAAAACGGGTCATGGAATTAGGGCGAGCATTAACCCTACCCGCTGAACCACCCGCACTGGCTGAAATTCGTCGTGTGGTTACTATTTTCCGCGAGCTACGTAATGGCGTTACCGAAAATGGCAAAACCAAGCTAAAATCCCCTACCAGCACCTTAAGCACAGCAGAAGCTATTTCTGTGATGAATAACGGATGGAGTTTGGCTGCTCACTTTGGTGATGGCACGATTGACGCGAATGATTTAGCGTCTAGTCTGGTTGGTGCGGTGGTGAAAGACCCTGTGCAAGACAGCGTAATATGGCGAGAATATTTAGAAACGGTTGTAAAAGAGCGCAATGACTGGAAAGATTTATACCGTCATTGTCGGGAGTTGAGCTAATAAGTTAAGGGTTATCTGAATCAAAATTCTCAGAACTCCCAGAATTTAAAGACAAGAAAAATGTCTTTTTCAGATAGCCTCTTATTTTTAGGCAAAAAAAAACGACGCACTATCTCTCTATAATGCGTCGCATTCCCTTTCTAGGCTTGCTGGGAAAAAAAGTTGCTCAGGAGTTTACGAGCTTACTACGGTCTAACTATCTACTACAAAGCGGTTAATAATTTTACTTTTTGTCCTGCGTGCAATTTATGCGTTCCCGCAGTAACAACCCATTGTCCATCTTCCAAACCAGTTACAACGGTGACCTGATTATTGTGATAATTACCGAGTTTTACAAGAACCTGCTTAACAGTTTGACTTTTTTGGTCAACAACCCAGACACTGGCTTGTTCCCCTTGTGCATACAGTGCGGACAATGGCAATAACGCCACATTTTCAGTCCCGGCTTTTTGTAAAGCAACCGTTGCAGTCATCCCGAGATGAATAGTCTCATCCGCATCAAGAATGCTAACGCGCACTGCATAAGTCCGAGTACTGGCATCTGCACTGGGAGAAATTTCACGAATAGTGCCATGCCATTGTTTTTCAGGATAAGCCCACAACGCAATCACGACATTATTCGCAGATTTAAGCTGTGCTAATTGATTTTCAGGCACACTGATTTCTACTTCTTTTTCCTGTGGGCGGGCAATACTCACTACACTTTGTCCTGCATTCACCACTTCGCCTGCTTCCGCAGAAACCTGCATGACAACACCCTCTTTATCTGCGTATAAATCAGTATAAACAGTTTGATTTTCTTGCACTTCTAAGCTGGCTTTTACCTGTTTTAAACGGGCGGCTGCAGTATTGTGTTTATTAAGGACCGCATCATAATCATTACGGCTAATAACCCCTTTTTCGACAAGACTCGCATAACGTTTTAAATCCGCTTGCGCTTTGACTAAATCGGCTTGAGCAGAATTAACTTCTGCACGACTACTTAAAACGGTCAATTGATAATCAGTAGGGTCTATACGCGCCAGTAATTGTCCTTTTTTTACCCTATCACCAACATCTACCTTACGTTCAATGATTTTACCACCAACGCGAAACCCTAAATCAGTGATATAACGCGCTTTAACTTCACCCGCATAATGATTGGTTTCATCCACAGGATTAAAAACAACCTGCTCCGCACGGACAGGGCGAACTTCTTCAACCGCCGTTACTTTTTCTTCTGCTTGGAGATCACAACCAGCAACACCGATAACAGCAAGCACTAATACCGTTGGTTTAAGTAAAGGGGATTTGAAGGTAAACATTGCATTTCTCCGCACAAATTAACTGGGGACAAGACAATAAAGAAACTTTCTGTTAATTTTTGACTAATAGTCAAATTTTAGCTGTAAGTATTTTTTTGTCAAGATGTGCGATAAAGAAATATCAGACCATTTGCAAAAGTGGCACAGAAAAACGCCACTGTAACCTATAGAGTTTATATATTTTAATGATTTTAATTAAAATTTTTAACATCACATGCCTCACTAAAAAGGCTATTAAAAAACTAAGTGTAGATTCTGCTAGTCTTGATTCAGGTGATTTCACTTATACCCCTAGAAAAAAATCATCTATAACATTGCAAGAAAACACTTATACAATCGTGCGTTTGTTACATATCAATAGGAGGAATAATGCGTTTTTTCACACTAATCTTAAGCCTCTTCACCTTCATTACGCCACTCTTAGCGGCTGAATTTTCTCCCGATATTCCATTAGATATTACCAAACCTTCTTATGCAAACCCTTGGAAGCGTTATAAAGATTGGGCAAAAGAAGACTGGAAAACCTTTAATACCCTAACCGAATCGACCTCGCCCGCTGTCGGTGGTCTAAAAAAAATAGATAAGCCCATTGAAGGTAACGCCGACAATGGTAAAAAACTGGTTGCTGACCGTTCACGGGGGGGCGGTTGTTATGCGTGTCATGTGATGCCGGGTGCAACACTACCGGGCAATGTCGCGCCTGATTTATCAACCGTTGCGACATGGGGACGAACAGATGAGCATCTCTTTAATTATATTGATGACCCGCGTCGTTATAACCCTACAACCGTGATGCCTCCTTGGGGGGCGCACCAAGTATTTACTGAAGCGGAAATCATGGATATTGTCAGCTATTTAAAAACTTTAAAAACGCCCAGTAAATTTGCTGATAATAAAGAAAATCCACAAACGCGCCCTGTTCCTGTGGAAGATAGAGATAATTTAGACCCCTTTGAAAATCCGGGTATGTTTGGTACAGAATTAGGAACAAGCTTATTTAATAAAGTTGGTGCAACAGGTAAATCCTGTGCATCGTGCCATGAAAATGCGACTAAAACATTTCAACAATGGGCTGTAACTATGCCTAAATATGAGCCGCGATTGAAGAAAATCATGGGCGTTGAAGAGTTTATTACCCGTCATGCACGCGCGACAACAGGGGAAGAATATCTTGCACAATCCACAGAAAATCTAGGGTTAGCGATTTATTTGCGTTACCTAGCCAATGGACAAACCATTCAAATTAAAGCAGAGGATGCCAACACCAAGGCGGCTTTACAACGTGCTGAACAACTTATGAAGCGCAAGATTGGACAACTGAATTTTTCCTGCAATGATTGCCATGATTTTGGTGCAAATCATTGGATTCGTGGGCAATATTTATCTGGTTTAACGGGCATGATAGACCATTTTCCCACCTATCGCACCAGCCGTGCGGAGATTTGGGATATTCGAAAACGCCTACAATGGTGTGGTGTCGCTATTCGAGCCAATGAATTACCGCCTGATGCAGCCGTATATGGTGATATTGAGTTATATTTAATGCAAGTTAATAATGGTAAAGTGTTTTCTGTCCCCGGTATTCGGCATTAATAAACCCGCCTTCATCACAGTAACACGGATAGCATGGCTTTAATCCGTGTTATTTGTAAAAACTAAAGTAACCCGAGAGTGCGTTAGGTCTCTATTTTTACACCATAACGTACTATCGGACTGTAACCCGCCTCTTTTCAAAATAATCGCCATGATGTTTTAAAACCCTGTTGGTTTTCAAGATTTACGAGATTTTTTGTTTAATTTATTGTTTTTATATAAAATATCATACTTATACATCATAAAATTTGCTAATTAATACACATTGCACGAGCGGTGTGTTCATGCGATTATCCCTTGTGTTCTCTCATTTCCTCTTTTCCCATGATATTTCATGAGAATTGGCAGGAATTTCACATAAATTCAAGTTATTAAAACTTCATAGTGGTTTAATAAACTCGCTAACATACAACCGTCATAGAGGGGCTTGCGATGGAGTATTTTTTACAGCAACTTATCAATGGTGTAACACTGGGCGCGATTTATGGCTTAATTGCTATTGGTTATTCAATGGTTTATGGCATTATCGGCATGATTAATTTTGCGCACGGTGACATTTTTATGATAGGTGCGTTTACAGGATTAATTGCCTTATTGGTGCTAGGGGCGACGGGCATTACATGGATACCGCTAGCATTATTACTGACGTTAGTCATCGCGATGTTACTCACCGCCGTATATGGCTGGACCATTGAACGCTTGGCTTATCGACCATTACGGGGTTCGTTTCGGCTTGCGCCCCTTATTTCTGCAATAGGCATGTCCATTTTTTTACAAAACTATGTGCAATTGTTTCAAGGGGCGCGAGTGCGTCCATTACCTCCTTTTATAGAAGGCGGCTTTACGCTTGTTGAAACAAATGGTTATAGTGTTGTATTAAGCTACATGCAAATTATTATCATCGTCACAACCCTTGTATTAATGACAGGGTTTACGGTGTTAATTCATCATACAAATATTGGCCGTGCGCAACGGGCTTGTGAACAGGATATAACTATGGCGGCATTATTAGGCATTAATGTTGACCGCACTATATCCCTCACGTTTGTAATAGGCGCGGCACTTGCGGCTGTCGCAGGCGTGATGTTTTTATTATTTTATGGTGTGATTGATTTTTTTATCGGTTTTTCCGCAGGGATTAAAGCCTTTACCGCTGCTGTTTTAGGCGGCATTGGTTCGTTACCGGGTGCAATGTTAGGCGGGCTGTTAATTGGTTTAATTGAAGTATTATGGTCTGCGTATTTTTCGGTTGAATATAAAGATGTTGCAGCATTTACCATCTTAGTATTAGTGCTGATATTTCGTCCTACAGGCTTATTGGGTAAACCTGAAGTGGAGAAAGTATAATGTCAAGTGTCACTGATACGCCTATTTTTTTTTGGAAAGCCGTTATTAAAGAAGCCAGTGTGGCTGCTCTGATTGCCTTAGGGCTGAGTTTATTAATGATAGGTGTGCGTCCCATAGACCAAGCAGGTGGATTAGGTCTAAGTACGCGCTGGGATTGGGTGGTTATTGCGGTTCTTTCTGTCTTTACAGGACGTTTTCTCCTTGCTAGCTATTGGCAATTGCGTCGTCAACAGTATTTTTCTTTCCCCAGTGTTTCTTTAAATATTCCCCGCCCTTTATTTCGTATCGCAAATTTATTCATTGCACTGATGTTTATCGTGCTTGCTTTTGCATTGCCGTTTTTTAGCTTTGTTGACCGTTATGTATTAGATATTGCAACCCTAGTTTTAACCTACATTATGTTGGGTTGGGGATTAAATATTGTTGTTGGCTTAGCGGGATTGCTCGATTTGGGTTATGTCGGATTTTATGCTGTTGGTGCATATTCTTTTGCCTTGCTTTCTACCCATTTTGGGTTAAGTTTTTGGATGTGTTTACCTTTAGCGGGCATTTTTGGGGGTTTATTTGGTATTTTACTGGGTTATCCTGTCCTCCGCTTACGGGGCGACTATCTCGCCATTGTTACGCTAGGATTTGGGGAAATTATCCGCGTCGTTCTGCTTAACTGGTATCAATTCACGGGCGGCCCTAACGGAGTTTCGGATATTCCACGACCGAGTTTTTTCGGTTTAGAATTTACGCGCACGCCTGAAGAAGGAATGTATGCGTTTCACACCTTTTTTAATCTTGAGTTTTCACCGCTCCATCGAATTATTTTCCTTTATTACGTTATTTTGTGCATGGCATTATTGACCAATTTTTTTACCTTACGTACTCGTAAACTCCCTATTGGGCGGGCGTGGGAAGCGTTGCGCGAAGATGAAATTGCCTGTCGTTCATTGGGGATGAATCCAACCAATATTAAACTAACGGCGTTTGGAATTGGTGCAATGTTTGGCGGGTTTGCAGGAGCATTTTTTGCGACACGTCAAGGTTTTATCAGTCCTGAAAGTTTCAGCTTTGTCGAATCTGCCTTGATTTTAGCCATTGTCGTTTTAGGTGGCATG
This sequence comes from Beggiatoa leptomitoformis, assembly GCF_001305575.3. Classification (NCBI taxonomy): domain Bacteria; kingdom Pseudomonadati; phylum Pseudomonadota; class Gammaproteobacteria; order Thiotrichales; family Thiotrichaceae; genus Beggiatoa; species Beggiatoa leptomitoformis. Next base: position 2,665,674 of record NZ_CP012373.2, on the reverse strand, counting down.
GGGCGACAAATGGGTGTAGTCATTGCGGCGATTATCTTAATTGGCTTGACTGAGTTTTTCCGCGAATTACAAGAATATCGGATGTTAGCCTTTGGTGGGGGAATGGTGTTAATTATGGTCTGGCGACCGCGTGGTTTGCTTTCACACCGCGACCCAACCATCTTGTTACACGGACGCTATACCAACACGCAAACAGAACAGGGCTAAACGATGATGAATACGTTACTCAGCGTTGAACATCTGACCATGCGTTTTAGTGGTTTGATTGCCATTGATGATGTCTCTTTTCGTGCGCAGCCGCAACAAATCACCGCAATCATTGGTCCAAATGGTGCGGGTAAAACGACGCTGTTCAATTGCTTAACAGGTTTTTATAGCCCAACGGCTGGACAACTAAAACTTTGTTATGAAGAAAAATCCTTTCTACTAGAACGCCTGCGTGGATTTGAAATCACACGGGATGCGAGAGTTGTGCGCACGTTTCAAAATATCCGCTTGTTTCCTGCTATGTCAGTGTTAGAAAATTTGATTGTTGCGCAACATAATCAACTGATGCGTGCATCGGGGTTTACTTTTAAAGGCTTATTTGGATTTCGCAGCTATCAACAGGCTGAACGGGCTGCGTTAGACCTTGCTTGTTACTGGTTAGAACGGATTGACTTATTAAATTATGCGGATACGCCTGCGGGGAGTTTGCCTTATGGGGCGCAACGTAAGTTAGAAATTGCCCGTGCAATGTGTACTTGTCCTAAATTACTCTGTTTAGACGAACCCGCCGCTGGTTTAAACCCGTCAGAATCTCTGGCCTTGAGTGAGTTATTACTGTTTATCAAGCAACAACATGATGTTGGTATCTTATTGATTGAGCATGATATGCAGGTCGTAATGGATATTTCTGACCATATTATTGTATTGGACTACGGACGCAAAATTGCACAAGGCACGCCCGCAGAAATTCGCGTAAATCCCGTTGTTATCGCTGCTTATTTAGGCGAAGAAGTGGTAGGAGGACAAGCATGAGTTTATTGAGCGTTGCGGGTGTACATACTTATTACGGCAATATTCACGCGCTACATGGAATTCATTTAGACGTGCAGGCGGGAGAAATTGTTACTTTAATCGGCGCAAATGGTGCGGGTAAATCCACGTTATTAATGACTATTTGTGGCAATCCGCGTGCGGCTGCAGGAACGATAAAATTTAAAGAGCAAGATATTACTTATTTGCCTACCCATGAAATTATTCGTTTAGGCATTGCGCACGCACCTGAAGGCCGGCGAATTTTCTCCCGCATGACGGTGATGGAGAATCTACAATTGGGCGCGCAAGAATCTCCTTATTTTGATAGCGATTTAGAGCGGATTTTTAGCCTTTTTCCACGCCTAAAAGAACGACAGTTTCAACGAGGTGGCACAATGTCGGGTGGAGAACAGCAAATGTTAGCCATTGCCCGCGCCTTAATGAGTCGTCCACAATTATTGTTATTGGATGAACCCTCATTAGGACTTGCACCGCTGATTGTAAAGCAGATTTTTGAAGTGATTAAAGAAATTAATGAAAAAGAAAATGTGACGGTTTTTTTAATTGAACAAAACGCCTATCACGCGCTAAAACTGGCACATCGGGGCTATGTTTTGGTTAACGGACACATCACGCTAACAGGGACGGGACAGGAATTATTAGCGCATCCTGAAATTCGGACAGCGTATTTAGGCGGACAGTGATTTGATAAATCGGGGCGAATTTATTTGCCCCGATACACTCGTTTACGGTAAATGAACAGGGGTTGGAGGTGTCCAATGAGGGGCGCGGTGTTCCACAACAACGTCCGTATAAATTCCACCGCGAACATTAAATTCTGCACGCAAGCGCATAAAACGAGGTTGGCAAGCAGTTACTAAATCCGTCAAAATTTGGTTTGTCACGGCTTCGTGAAATGCGCCTGTGTCTCGATAAGACCAAATGTAGCCTTTTAACGATTTAAGTTCTACACATAATTGGTCAGGTATATATTCTAAGAACAATGTTGCAAAATCGGGCTGTCCTGTTTTAGGACATAAACAGGTAAATTCTGGCATCCGCATGTGAATGACGTAGTCACGGTCAGTCGTTGGATTAGGAAATGTTTCTAGGATTTTACTGGCTTTAATAGACATGAAAAACAATCTCTACACGAAATTTTTTATTCTACCATAGGGATGGTAGGGGAGGCATAGCAAGACGGCTCGGTATTGATGAATCTAGCTAGAAACAACAGGTAAGCGCACGATAAATAAACTCCCTTTACCCACGTCACTGTCCACTTCTATCGTTCCATTCATCATCGTACAAAAATGGCGACAAATCGTTAAGCCTAACCCTGTTCCCCCATATTGTCGCGTTGGGCTACTGTCAATTTGGGTAAAGGGTTTAAAAATATGTTCATATTGTTCTTTCGCAATGCCAATGCCTGAATCTTTAACTGTAAACGTTATCCATTCTGTGTCACGGTCAGCGGTTAGGGTGATTTTTCCATGATGAGTAAACTTAGCGGCGTTACTTAGCAAATTGAGTAAAATCTGTTGTGTCTTGCTTTCATCCGCATATAAACTGCCGATATCCGTAGCGCATTCAATGTATAACTCATTATCATCTAACGAGGGTTGAATAATCGTTGCTGCATCGTTGACTAATTTGGCAATATCAAACCAACTGGCTTTAACTTCAATTTTTTCAGCTTCAATTTTAGCAATATCAAGGACATCACTGACTAAGCCCAATAGCTGCTGGGCAGCGGTTTGGATTTTTTCTAAATCGGGAACTAAGTCTTGATGTCCCATATCTTCCGCATCATCACGGAGCATATCGGTATAACCAATAATCGCATTTAACGGTGTCCGTAGTTCATGGCTCATGTTGGCAAGAAACGCACTTTTAGCACGATTAGCCGCTTCTGCGGCGGCACGCGCTTGTTCGTTTTCAATACTACGCCGTTCCAACTCTTTGGTTCTAGCTTGTAATTGTTGTTGTAAACGACGGAAATTTAAATGATTATTGACACGCGCCAACACTTCTTCATGTTGAAATGGTTTGGTAATGTAATCTGATGCTCCTAAAGAAAACCCTTTCACCTTATCAACCGTATCAGCTAACGCTGTCATGAAAATAATTGGAATATCTTGAGTATTTTTTTGTGATTTGAGAATTTTACAGGCTTCAAAACCATCCATGCCCGGCATCATCACATCCAGTAATATTAAGTCTGGCTTAGCGTATTCAGCCCGTTGAATACCCCCTTTACCATCCTTTGCAACCAAGACTTTGAATCCCTCAGCACTCAGAAAACTGAACAACACGCTCACATTTGCAGGCGTATCGTCCACAATAAGCAATGTTCCCTTTTCAGAGGTTTCAATGTGTTGAGCTTCTGCATTCGCATTCATGCACGCATTATCCATTTTCTTAAGACTGATAAAAACAGCATCCAGTGATTAAATGAGTAGGGTTAGTTTATTACGTATTATAGATGGTTTATGTTGCATAGAACGACATAATTCAAGGATAACGTAATAAAGCATCGACAGTTTTATAACTATTTGATTTCTTGAAAGCCGTGATTCAAAAAAACAAATTAATACTTTTTTATTTAAACCATTATTTAAGATAAACATTTTATGACAAAACGGCGTTGTAGCTGAATATTATATCAATAAGCAACAAACCGTGAATGAATAATACGGTGATTTGAACCAACTTTGCAATTACTCTTTTAATATAAAGAGGTTGTTCATTATCATCTATGTAATATTGTCTATAAAACAAGTATTTCATTCAGATTATGAATGTAAAACACTATGCTTTTTTTATCAACAAATGAATAAATCCCTATGATTTATCTGGTTACTAATACCATCATCATATTTATGTTAAGAGTACTTATTTTTTAACTCAATATCTTTTATTTATCGATGAATTTTGCTTTCTTTATGTAAATAATTTTTATACGATATATCAATTAGTTTTATGTATAATTAAAAACTCATAAAAAAAGCTGGATAAATGGAGGATTACATGCATACCCTGTTTTTTTGCTACAACACAAATAATGGAATAGTGATAGTCATTTTATGAACATGACACTACGCCAACTCACACTGTTTAAATCTGTTGCTGAACATCTGAGTTTTACTCGTGCAGCAGTAGAAATGTGTTTAACACAACCAGCCGTTTCTATCCAAATAAAGCAATTAGAGGGCCATGTTGGAATGCCTTTATTTGAACAAATTGGGAAACGCATTTTTTTAACTGATGCAGGACGCGAATTATACGCTGCCTGTCAAGATATTTTCTCGCGTATTGAAACGCTTGATATGTCGCTAAATGAATTGCAAGGTAGTATAAAAGGTCGATTAAAACTAGCTGTGGTGACAACAGCAACATATTTCACCCCTCACCTGTTTAATCGCTTTTTGCGTCAATATCCAGAAGTTAATATTCGTTTAAATGTAACAAACCGTAATAGTATTTTAGAACGGCTAGCAAATAATGAAGATGATTTGGTTATTATGGGGCAAGTGCCTGAACATTTGAATGTCCAATCACATCAATTTTTAGAAAACCCGCTAGTTGTGCTTGCACCCGCTAATCATCCTTTAGTAAACGAGAAAAATATCCCGATTTCGCGCATCCTTCAAGAAACCTTTCTAGTTCGCGAGTTGGGGTCAGGTACTCGTTTAGCAATGGAACGTTATTTTGAAGGCGTGGAACTGGGGTTAAAAGTGGGTATGGAATTAGGCAGTAGTGAAGCGATTAAACAAGGCGTTATTGCAGGCTTGGGTATCTCTGTTTTATCACGACATACGCTTACTTTAGAATTAGCAACAGGAATTATTAAACTCCTCGATGTGGAAGGTTTCCCACAAATGCGTTACTGGTACATTGTGCATTTAAGTGAGAAAAAACTTTCTTTAGTCGCCCGAACTTTTTTAGATTTCCTGATTACACGGACACGCGATGTGTTAACCGAAGCAGAAAAAACGCTGATTGAAGCAGGAATGCACATCGCCGAGACACCACCAATCATCGTCACAAAATAGCACATAATTTTTTGTTTTTAAAGGCAGATAATCGTAGATAATTATCTGCCTTTTTTATTGTAAAAAATTCATTATAGTATATAGTTACTCCTAACTATATAACTTCATGAGAGTATTTTATGCGATTTTATCTAAGTGTTTTATCGCTACTTGGCACATTCTGCCTAGTGGTACCGTCTAGTTGGGCGGGGGAAAATGAGTGGACCACGCCCAAACTACCTGATGGGGGGACTGGTATTCTGGAGATTGATGCCAGCTCAACACCTGTTAAACTAATTTTATCAAGTAGTTATAAAAGTATTGATAAAGGGGAAAGTTGGCTACCTTATCATGGTTTTATACAAACAATGGCATCCACTAAAAAAGACCCAACAGCCGATGTTTGGTATGGTATGAATCCTCAAACAGACGAATCGTTTTACAAACAGGTTGGTCCAGATGGTGAATGGGTTAAAGTGGTTGCTGATGAAGGTTTCGTTTTACCTCCAATCAGCCCAAATATACCTGTATTTGGGAAAAAAAGCGGGGAAATTCTGGCAATTGCACCAACTCAGCCTGCAACCATTTATGTTCGCATTTACGATGCTATGTATCGTTCACAAGATGGTGGAAAACGGTGGTATAAGATTTATTCACTAACAGAACCCAAAACCGACAGTATTTTTATGTTTAAAACCTTACTGGTTGACCCTAGCTCACCAAATACTTTGTATATTTTAGGACAACAAAATACTGATCTCACTATGAGTAAACTCTACACCAGTAGTAATGCTGGGGAAGAATGGACAGAAACAGCACATTCTGCATTCAAAGCAGAATGGTATCCAAGCTTGTCTAATGATGGATTTCAAGCGGTAGCCACAACGCCAACAACGTTTTATATCAACATAGGTGATCCAGTATCGCCTAAATTACTCAAAACAACCGCAACAGGGAATACATGGGAAACACTCCCCATTCCGCCACTCAAGACAGATAGAAGCGATTTCAGACAGAACTATAGATTGATCACACTGGTTCCTGGTACAAAGCTACTCTATGCCATTGTCAGATATCAATATGACGCTTCAACGAATGGTGCACCTCTTGATGAGGATAAACTTTATAAAACCACCGACAGTGGTGCACATTGGACAGAATTGACCAGCGATTTATTCCCACCTGGTCGCTATCAATTACTTATAGACCCCGAAGACGAAAATATTCTCTATGTCGCAACTGGTTTCTATGGCGTAACTGGACAGAATATTTTAAAAAGTGTTGATGGTGGGGAACACTGGCAAGTTAGTAAAAATGGCTTAGGATTAAATCATGTAGTAGGACTATTTAGCTCTCCAACAACAACGTATGCACAGATGGCAAGTGGCGAACTATTCCAAATTACGGATAAAGGAGAAACATGGACTAAGACGGATTTGCTTTATCCTGCCATTCGTTTTCAAGCCATAAACACGACTCAAGAAGCTACCAAAGTTTATGGATACACCACAGATTGCAAATCATTATATGTTAAACAACAGGGACAAGATGCTGTTTTTTATCCATTACCTGCTATTTTTTACCAATGCGGTACTGATAAACAGGTGATATTACAAACAGTTCCTTACGACACTAAAACTTTGTATGCAATTGTTCCAACAGGGAGTGGGAATAACTCCAGCGTAGATGCACAATCCACTAATCCTTTTGGTTCGCTTCCCGAACAAGTGGATAAACGCACAACACCACAAATTTTAAAAAGCACAGACGATGGTGCAACATGGACAACACTTTACACACTGCTTAAACAGCGCGAGTTTTACTTAGTTCCCGACCCCATCACACCGAAGACACTCTATGCGGGTGTTTACGGATTGGGCATTATGCAAAGTGTCGATGATGGCACAACATGGGAATTGCTGACGAATCAATTTAGCTTTCTTAAATTTAAAGTATTACCCACAACACCGCGTACCTTCTTTCTCGGACTCGGAGACGCATTTAGTGATGATAATTCAATCAATCCCCTTAAAAGCACTGATGGGGGAATGAATTGGGTTGCAAACAATCATGGATTAAATACATATATTACAAATTATGACTGGCTAACTACTCAAGAGAATTCTCGTACTCTCTACATTAATACAGGTACTACGATTTATAAAACTGATGATGTGGGAGAACTTTGGTGTCCTGCCACATCTCCAATAGGATCATACGGTCCAAGTTTTTTTGCAAAAGACTTAACAGACACCAACACATTCTATGCGATAGGATATGTGACTGGGTTTGCAAGCTACACAGCAACAACAAACGTGCCCACAAATCAGTTGGGTTCTTACAACTGGACAACGGACACCGTTAGCGGCGCAGTAATAACGGGGAAAATACAATTTGATGGTTGCGAAACTGCAGGGGCGGGTGTCCGATTGCCTTTATCCACAACGGTAGAGATACAAGGTAGCATTGAGCCGCTACCTGAACATGTTGGACAAACGGCAGATATTGTTGTTTACGCGAGGTATTGGGGAGAAGAGTCCATATATTTTATGTTGGGAGAAAATACCATTCAGGTTTGGGACGAACAAGCAACCAATGCTTTATCGACACTGATACCCTTTAAACAAGGTATTACGTTACAGGCTAAAAATGACATCAACTTGTATCAAGGGCAATTTATCGCAGCAGGCGGATTATCTATTTTCTTTGGCTATCGTTTAGCAGATGGAACGGTTATTACTAATCAAACATCTCTTGATGTTTTTCTTTATTAAATTTTAAATTCAAACAGCGTTTAACAAACAAGTTTTGTTAAACGCCTTTTTTATTCGAGAAGAAAGTATATTCCCAACCCTCTTTTGTGAGACCAACCCAATTTTTTTCGTCCATACATTGAATTATTACCCATAACTATCGTACACTACGCCGTTTTACATTGACAATTCACTGACGAAGAATAAGGGATTTTGTCGCGCTTGTTCGCACAAAATAATGATTCTTTTCTTTTTGGAATTTGTGTTCTTTAATAGAGTCCTCTCACCATGTTCGAAAATAAACCAAAGATTTCCCCTCAAGCTCGTCGCGCAGCGCGTGAACGTGTGTTACAAGCCTTATACCAATGGCTATTTACGGGGCAACCAGTCTTAAGCATCGAAGAACAATTTCTCGTTGACCAAGACATGAGTAAAGTTGATGTGCCTTATTTTCGTAAACTACTCCATGAAGTGCCGTTACATACCAATGACCTGAACGAAAAATTCAGTGCCTTTCTTGACCGTCCCGTCGTGCAATTAGACCCTATAGAACAAGTCATCCTATGGATTGGGAGCTATGAATTAACCCACTGCCCAGATATCCCTTGGCGTGTCGCCATTAATGAATCGGTAGAACTGGCGAAACGCTTCGGCGCAGATAAAAGTCACAAATATATCAATGGTGTGTTAGATAAATTGGCTCACCGCCTACAAGTTGAAAATCCCATACGTCAATCTGCGTAACCTGATACTTATGGGTTTACTTCGTTTTCTTATTTACTCTGCGATTGCAGCTTTTCTTTGGTTTTTGATTCGGCGGTATATCGCCCGTGTCAAACACCAGATTGCAACCCAAAAAACACCCCCTCAAGCGACGGTTAAACAACAAGGTCTGATGTTACGCTGTCGTTACTGTCAATTACATTTACCAGAAGCCGAAATTCGACAGAAAACGGCAGAAAATGAATTTACACCTATCATTCAACAGAATAAATGTGTGCATTGCGGTAAGCAAATTGAACATAATTAAATAAGTAATAGAATAAAAAAGGACGGCAAAGACCGTCCTTTTTTATTGCTATCCATCTCATTAGAGGGAATTTATGTCTTTACACCCTTATCATTTATCCCGTTGCTTGCTCTGCTTATATTTTATTATAACATCAAGTTATGCAACAGAATTAACCTACCCACTGCCGACACCTGCAAGCTATCATCTCCCCACAATAAAGCCCGCACAAGATGGCAATGTATTGACCGCATCAGGGGACACGATACGATTACAAAATTTATTAGCAGGAAAAATTGTATTACTCAGTTTTATCTACACATTATGTAATGATGTGAATGGTTGCCCCCTTGCCTTTGCAACCCTGCATAAAATCAATGCTAAAATGAATCAAGACCCTGAGTTAGCTAAAAATTTACGCCTACTTACCTTAAGTTTTGACCCCGTACATGATACCCCCGAGGTTATGCGCTTATACGCAGGGGCTGAGGTAGCAAGCGATGCAAATTGGCAATTTTTAACGACAGATTCACTTAATACATTACAACCCATTTTAACGGGTTATGGACAAACTGTTGCACAAGACTATGATGAGAAAGGTTATTTTTTAGGCACTTATACCCATGTTTTAAAAGTATTTTTAATTGACCGTCACCAACAAATCCGCAATATTTATAGCGTTTCCTTTTTAAACCCTGATTTATTAATTAATGATGTTAAAACCCTATTATTAGAAGAACAACAAATTGTTGCTAATACGCAAGATAATCGCTATGTTTCAGCAACAAACATAAAAAATAATAGTCCATTAACCCTATTAAAACTCGCACAATCCCCCCCTTTGGGTTTACCACCGTTACCAGTGCCTGCGGATAATCCGCTCACAACGGCAAAAATAGAACTCGGACGAAAACTATTTTATGACAGACGATTATCACTTAATAATACAATGTCTTGCGGCATGTGTCATATTCCAGAACAAGGATTTACTTCAAACGAATTAAAAACCGCCGTTGGCGTAGAAGGGCGTACTGTACGACGCAATTCACCAACCCTCTACAATGTCGCGTATTTGCACACATTATTCCATGATGGGCGGGAAACCCAACTAGAAACACAAGCCTTTTCACCTTTACTAGCCCAGAATGAAATGGCAAATCCTGCCATTGGATTTTTACTAGATAAAATAAACCAATTACCTGAATACAAAATATTATTTCAACAAGCTTTTGCGGATAAAATTGCAACGATGGAAACCGTAGGACAAGCACTTGCCAGTTATCAACGCACCCTATTATCCGCAAACTCCCCCTTTGACCGCTGGTATTTTATCAAACAAAGCAATGCATTATCTACAACGGCACAACAAGGATTTACCTTATTTACAGGTAAAGCAGGCTGTGCGACTTGCCATTTAATAGCCCACGACTATGCATTATTTACTGACCAACAATTGCATGATACGGGATTAGGTTGGTATAACAGTATGCATAAATCCGCTAAAAAACAGACTGTGCAAATTGCACCCTCTATTTTTATTGAAGTAGAACAAAGCGTTTTACAAGCCGTGAGCGAAAAACCACAAAATGATTTAGGTCGCTACGAAGTCACACAAAACCCCGCTGACCGTTGGCACTATCGCACCCCATCCCTGCGCAATATCGCACTAACCGCACCCTATATGCACGATGGCTCATTCAGTACCCTAGCAGAAGTTATTGCATACTATAATCAAGGCGGTTATCCACATGAATTTAGTAGCCCACTGATACACCCCCTACAACTGACGGCGGAAGAACAACACGCATTAGTTGCCTTTTTAGAAAGTTTAACAGGTGATAATGTGGACGCATTGGTACAAGATGGAATGCACGCACCTAGAGAGTAATTGATTGAAATAGTTTTTAATTTTAAAAGAGGATATTCAAAATGGAACAAATTATTTCTGCTAGCAACATTAAATGCAGTGGTTGTGCAAAAACAATTCAAGAAGGACTTGCGCCGCTCACAGGCGTACAAACCGTTACGGTAGATGTCGCTGAAGGTACAGTAACTGTAACAGGCGACACCTTACAACGGACAGCATTAACGCAAAAACTAGCCGAATTAGGCTATCCCGAAAAAAATGCAAGCAGTGGTTTAATCAATATCATGCAGAAAGCTAAAGAATTATTTAGCAGTAAATAAGTCCGCATAGCGTGTGTTAGGTGCATTCACACCATAACACACCCGATTCTAACGTTAATCAAAAAGTTAGCGAATACGTTTACCCCTCACGCCTTAATTCAGTTATCTTTTTGATGGGGCTAGACAGGAATTGTCTAAATCAAAAGGTTTAAATGTGAAGGGGATAAAAACAATCGCATTGATAATACTAAAAATTTTGTCAACTCTGAGAATTTTGCTACGGAGAAAAATACGCAATACTCACGAAAAAAGCACGAATAAAATCGCCCCTACAAGCTATAATCCCTTTCATTATTCAGCCTTATCTTTATTAGTTACCTCATGAATTCCCAACAGTTACAAAGCCTCTGGACAATATCCAATGATGTGATGCGTTGCGACCAACATCGCCTACAACAACGCATCAAAACCCTACAAGCACAATTAAAACAAGGTAAACAACTAGATACCAAAGAGCTAGAAAAATTAATCCGCGAGTTAGAAACCTCATTACAACGTCGTCAACACCGTGCGACCCAACTACCACGCCCGCAATTTCCTGAAGAATTACCCATTACCGCCAAGCAAGCAGACATTGCTCAAGCCATTTTAGATAATCAAGTTATTATTATTGCAGGAGAAACAGGCTCAGGCAAAACCACACAAATTCCAAAAATTTGCTTAAGTGTTGGGCGTGGCGTTGCAGGATTGATTGGTTGCACCCAACCGCGTCGGATTGCCGCACGGACTATCGCGCAACGGGTAGCAAATGAGCTAAATTGTGAGTTAGGGCAAGCTGTTGGCTATCAAGTGCGTTTTCATGACCGCGTTAGCCCTCAAAGTTATATTAAGTTCATGACCGACGGCATCTTACTTGCTGAAACCCAAAATGACCGTTTTTTAGATGCTTACGACACCATTATCATCGACGAAGCCCATGAACGCAGTTTAAATATTGACTTTTTACTCGGTTATTTACGCCAACTACTGCCAAAACGTCCTGATTTAAAAGTTATTATCACCTCAGCAACCATAGATACGGCGCGTTTTTCACACTATTTTCACCAAGCACCCGTTATTGAAGTGTCAGGGCGAACCTTTCCTGTAGAACTGCGATATCGTCCCCTCATCAGTGACGACGAAGATGAGCAAGACCATGATATACAACAAGCCATTATTAATGCCGTAGAAGAAATCACCCTTGTTGACCGACAAGCGGATATTTTAGTATTTTTAGCAGGTGAGCGCGAAATTCGCGAAACCACTGAAGCCCTGCATAAACACAAATTTCCACACACCGACATTTTACCCCTATACGCCCGTTTATCCGCAGAAGAACAAAATCGCGTTTTTAATCCTGCGGAAAAACGTCGTATCGTCCTAACCACCAACGTTGCAGAAACCTCGCTCACCGTACCACGCATTCGTGCCGTGATTGATACAGGATTTGCACGCATCAGCCGCTACAGTGTACGCAGTAAAGTCCAACGTTTGCCCATAGAACCCATTTCACAAGCCAGTGCAAACCAACGCAAAGGACGATGCGGACGAATTAGTGCGGGGATTTGTATCCGTTTGTATGCAGAAGAAGATTTTAATAATCGTCCTGCGTTTACCGACCCTGAAATTTTACGCACCTCATTAGCAGCGGTCATTTTGCAAATGTTGGCGTTAAAACTAGGTGATGTAAATCAATATCCTTTTATTGAGCCACCCGATGGGCGGGCGATTAATGACGGTTTTCAGTTATTGCACGAATTAGGCGCGGTAGATAATCAGCGACAATTGACACAAACAGGGCGCACATTAGCAAAAATGCCCATAGACCCGCGTTTAGGACGCATGATTATTGCTGCCCAACAAAGAAGTTGTTTAGAAGAAGTTTTAATTATTGCCAGTGCATTAAGCATTCAAGACCCGCGAGAACGTCCACTAGACGCACAACAAGCTGCTGACCAAGCACAAGCTAAATTTGCAGATGAACGCTCAGACTTTCTCAGTTTTTTAAAATTATGGCGATTTTTTACTGAACAAGCGCGCCATTTATCCAATGCAAAATTTCGTAAATTGTGTCACGAACACTTTGTATCTTATCTACGTTGGCGTGAATGGCAAGAAATTCACTCGCAATTATTGGCAATGGTGAATGAAAATAAATGGCAGTTAAATCAAGTAGAAGCTGATTACATTGCGATTCATCAAGCATTATTAACAGGTTTATTAGGCAATATTGCTACAAAAAGTACAGAAGAACACTTTTTAGGAGCGCGTGGGATTAAACTTTACCTTTTTCCCGGCTCACATTTATATAAAAAACAACCTAAATGGTTAATGGCAGCAGAACTGGTAGAAACAACCCGTTTATATGCCCGTTGTGTTGCGAAAATTGAACCTGAATGGCTGGAAAGTTTAGCAGGGCATTTATGTCAACGGAGCTATTTTGAACCGCATTGGGAAAAACGCCCCGCAACCGTTGCCGCGTTTGAGCGAGTGACTTTATACGGTTTGCCTATTGTACTGAAACGACGGATTAATTATGGCAATATCGACCCGCAAATGTCCCGAGAAATTTTTATCCGTCATGCACTTGCACAAGGGGATTATTATTGTAATGCGAAGTTTTTTATCCACAATCAAGATTTAATTCAAGATATTGAAAAACTGGAGCAAAAATCAAGGCGACTTGATATTTTAGTGGATGAAGAACAGCTTTTTCGTTTTTATGACGCAAAAATTCCCGCGACGGTACATAACGGGGTATTATTTGAACAATGGCGAAAACAAGCCGAGCGTCAAGACCCTGCATTATTGTTTTTAAGCCGTGATGATGTGATGTTACACAGTGGCGAGCGTGCGAACGCACAAAACTTTCCTAATACATTATATATCAATGGGATTAGCTTACCCTTACAATATTATTTTGCACCGGGTGATGAACGTGATGGCGTGACAATTACCGTACCGAGTACGATTTTAAATCAACTGCCTGTTGAGCCTTTTGAGTGGTTAGTACCGGGGTTATTAGAAGAAAAAGTAATTGCGTTAATTCGTAATTTACCTAAAGCCTTACGAAAGCATTTTGTCCCTGTGCCTGATGTTGCCCGTGCGTTTATGCAGCGCTTGACTGTGTTACAACCTGCAAGTACGCCAGAAATTCCGCCTAAAGGTTATCCATCGTTATATCGCACGCTAACAACTTTTTTGCGTCAGCAATTAAGTAAACCACCAGAAATTGAAGAATTTATTTGGGAAAGTGCCGATGTTCCTGCCCATTTGCAAATGAATGTTTCATTGGTCAATATGCAAAATAAAGTGCTGGATATGTCGCGGGATGTTGTCGCCCTAAAAAAACGCTGGGGTGAACATGTGAGTGGGGAATCACGCCAAGCCGTCGCGAATGCAAGCGGTATTGAGCGCGCAGGCTTAACCAGTTGGGATTTTGACCAATTGCCCGAGCAGGTAACATTGCGTTTAAATGGGATTGAGGTTTTAGGTTTTCCGACCTTGATAGACCAGCAAACCCATGTTGATTTACACGTGTTAGACCATCCTGATAAAGCAAAACAGGCTTTTTATCATGGCTTACAACGCTTGTTTTTATTGGTTTTACCGACGAAAAAGTTGTTAAAACAGTTGCCTATAGACCAAAAATTGTGCTTACAGTATTTAAAAATTGGTCATTGTGAACAACTTAAAGAAGATATTTTATTAACCGTTATCGAAACGGTGTTTTTACATGCGCCATTACCGCGCACCCGTGTTGCCTTCGAAGAGCGGTTACAAACAGGTAATCGGCAGTTGTTGCAAGTAGTGCATGATTATGCCAGTTGTTTATTGCAAGTCTTGATTGAATATAATGTATTGTCGCAAAAAATCGCTAAATTATCACAAGGCGGTGACAGTATCCCAGAAATTAAACAGCATTTAAATCATCTGGTTTACCCCAGTTTTGTGCGTGCAGTGTCTTTTGCACAATTGCAACAATTTCCCCGTTATTTAAAAGCCGTTGCCATTCGCTTAGACCGATTGGATAGTGCGCCCCATAAAGATGTGAAAAAAGCCATACAACTTGCACCGTTATGGCAAGCGTATTGGCAACAACAGGCGCAATATGGTAAACAGACGGAGCATTATTCTGTTTTACAGGAATTTCGCTGGTTATTAGAGGAGTTGCGTGTGTCACTGTTTGCGCAGGAATTAAAAACGGCATGTCCTGTTTCTATCGAGCGGGCGCGTGAGCGGTGGGAAGAAATTACCAGTAAAGTGTTGGTACGGAAATAGTTGTCGCGGGCGAATTTTTCGCCCCTATTTTAAGACAGTGAATATGGACAAAAAAACCACATGAATAACGTAGAATCGTCTTACAGAAACTATTGTTTAATGTGGCGCAGGGCTTTAATATGGCATTGTTCCTGTTAAAACAATATGCAGGCGTTATTTTGTAACTTTATTGACACCACCATGAATGCGCATATCAAGATACATAAAGGTTCTTTGTTAATTGTGGATGATTTAATGGATAACATTAAATTATTAATGCACTTTTTAGCAGAGGAAGGATTTAAGGTTTTAATCGCCCGCGATGGAGAACAGGGCATTAGAACCGCACAATATGCTAAACCCGACTTGATTTTATTAGATGTCATGATGCCCGGTATGGATGGCTTTGAAGCCTGTCGTCACTTAAAAAATGAGGAGGAAACAAAAGATATTCCCATTATTTTTATGAGTGCATTAACCGATACGATAGATAAAGTAAAAGGATTTCAATCAGGTGCGGCGGATTATATTACTAAACCATTTCAACATGATGAGGTTTTAGCGCGGGTTAATACGCATTTAAATATTGTGCGCTTGCAACAGCAGTTGCAAAAACGAAATATGGAGTTACAAGCCTTTGCAACAACAGTTGCACACGATTTAAAAAATCCACTGAGCGGCATTATTGGTTTAATTGACATTTTAGATGATAAATTTACTGAAGATTGTCTTATTGATGCAGATTCTGTAGAAAATTTGCAAATGGTTAGTCAATCAGCAAGACAAATGTTGGATTTAATTTCTGCTTTATTATTGTTGGCAGGCGTGTCTAGTGCCTCAGAAGTAATTCTACTTCCCTTAGATATGCCCGAAATTATTAAAACCGTCGTGCATCGCATAGAGCATACACGCAAAGAATTTCAGGGGGTTATTGAATATCCCGCAGATTTACCGTTAGCAGTTGGCTACGCGCCGTGGGTAGAAGAGATTTGGATAAATTATTTAATCAACGGGTTAAAATATGGGGGTTGTCCACCGCATTTAAAAATTTCTGCTTGCGTACAATCTGATAATTATATTAAATTTTCTGTAAAAGATAATGGCGATGGTTTAAGTCCTGAAGACCAGAAAAAGCTCTTTATCCCTTTTGCCCGATTAAATAAGGACACAACAGGACATGGATTGGGTTTATCCATCGTGCAACAAATTGTTGAAAAATTAAACGGTAAGGCAGGGGTTGAAAGTCAATTGGGCGATGGTTGCCTATTTTATTTTACCTTGCCTATTTTTCATGAAACGGATTTTTTATAAATTTTACTCACTTATGCACTTTTATCCTTTATATCGTCCTGTATTATTTAGCCTTCCGCCTGAAACCGCGCATCATTTCACCTTATCCGTCTTGCAACGCTTATCTACTTTAAAACTCAGTTCCCTACTGTTTCCCACGCTACCTGCTAAACCCTGTCAAGTGATGGGCTTAAATTTTCCTAATCCTGTCGGTTTAGCAGCGGGATTAGATAAAAATGGCGAGTATATCGATGGTTTAGCCAGTTTAGGCTTTGGTTTTGTTGAAATTGGGACGATAACCCCTCGCCCACAAGCAGGTAATCCACAACCGCGTTTATTTCGTTTACCGCAAGCCCGAGCGTTGATTAATCGTTTAGGATTTAATAATGCGGGCGTTGATGCCTTAATTGCCAACGTGGAAAAGGCCAAATTTACGGGCATTTTAGGCATTAACATTGGGAAAAATGCCACGACACCGCTAGAAAATGCTGTGGATGACTATTTATTCTGTTTGCGTAAAGTGTATGCGTATGCGGATTATGTCACGGTAAATATTTCCTCTCCAAATACAGCCAATTTGCGCCAGTTACAACATGGTGATGAATTAGACCGTTTATTAAGCACTTTAAAACAAGCGCAGCGTGAATTAGCCGATAGTCAGCAAAAATATGTCCCGTTGGTCGTTAAAATTGCCCCTGATTTAACCCGCGAAGAATTGCAAACGATTGCAGAAAAATTGCTTTATCATCAAATTGATGGTGTGATTGCGACTAACACAACGTTAGCCCGTCAAACGGTAGAAGATTTACCTTATGCAAGCGAAGCAGGTGGATTAAGTGGACAACCCCTAACCCAGCGCGCGACTGCAGTTGTCGCGGATTTATACCCGATTTTACAGGATAAAATTCCCATTATTGCAGTGGGTGGCATTATGTCAGCAGAGGATGCACAAGCGAAATTCCAAGCAGGTGCAAAGTTAGTCCAACTTTACACGGGCTTAATTTATGAGGGAGCAGGATTAGTGCAAGCCGTGGTTTGTCATTCAACCGCATCATCAACACTGAAAAACCGTTAAAAATAGGGCTAAAGCGCGACACGCCCTACGCTCGCTTTTAGATTTAAAAGGAATAATTGCATTGATAATTCAGGAAATTCGGTTAATCCTGAGAATACTGATTTAGACAATCGCTTATTAGGAAAGTAACTTAATCCTGCATTTTATGGTTACTACGGTTAATAAGGTGGGAATAAACGCCTTAAACCATGACCTAACACAATAATAGTAAATAATATATTGCGTATGATTAACGGAAGGAAAAAAAGGCGATAAGGGCGTGTTGCGCCTTGTAAACTATCCGCTAATCGTTCGCTCAGTCCTTCTAACCACTGAACTGAGCGCGGGTAATCCCATAAATTTTCTAGCCATAAATTTGGAATCCCTGTTTTACCAACCCTTGCACCCACAATTGCGCCAACAATAGCGGCAGTTGTATCTGTATCACCACCGCAACGAATTAAGTTTTGTACCGCACCCGCATAATCTTGCTGATGACTTAGCCATGCGTGAATGACCAGTGGGACGGTATCATATACATAACCGCTAATGCCTTTAGTCAAGCCTAATTGCGCTGCGAAATCGAGCGTTGTTTGTTGCGTGTTGACGCTGTCAACGGCGCGTTGTATGCGATACAAAAAAGCAGGTTCTGCGTGAGGTAGGTAATTTGCAAGGATATTTAAATAAACTTGAGGAGATATATCTTCTTGCAAACTAGCAAGATAAGCCGCCAGTGCTATTGCGAATGCACCCCATTCGGCTTTGGGGTCTGTGTGAGTGATGCGTGTGGTTATTCTTACAAATGTTTGTAATTTCTCAGGTTCATTTCCAAAGCAAACGCCAATTAATGCGATACGCATTGCTGCACCATTACCCGCAGAGAAAACGCCACTGTATTGCGGGGACACGCCCAACCATAATTTTATAATCGCGCGCAAAGTCGCAAAGCCAATGCCTGCAGGCATTCCCAATAACCAAATACGCAATTTCCAAGCAAGTGCATGAATAAATTGTTGTTCATCTCCTTGGGCAATAATCAAGGCTTGAGCCACTAAACTGCTGTGTTCGGTATCGTCAGACATCATGCCTTTAGTAAAAAAGAAATGATAGCGATTCAAATCGGGGTATAATTTCGCAATGCGTCGCCTGCTCAAGCCTTCACAACTTAAGCCTAGCGCGTCCCCCACTGCTGTTCCTAATAAACAGCCCACTATTGCTTGTCGTTGATTGTGAGTCGTATGTTTCATTGTGTGCTTCATCAGCCTGAAATTCCGCCCAATACGGGAAATGTCATTCGTCTATGTGCCAATACGCAGGTACAACTGCATTTAATTCATCCTTTGGGGTTTAGTTTAGATGATAAACGTATGCGTCGTGCGGGCTTGGATTATCACGAGTGGGTTAACGTTAAAGAATATCAGTCGTTAGATGAATTTCTGGCACAAGTAAAACCCAATCGTTTATTTGTTTGCGAAACTTGTGGCGAACAGTATTACACTGATTGCCAATATCAAGCGGGGGATGCGTTTTTATTTGGTTCTGAAACCAAAGGTTTACCAGACGCTGTGCTGGCACAGTTTTCTGTCGCACAGATGATTAGAATCCCTATGCGGACAGGAAATCGTAGTTTAAATTTATCTAATTCTGTCGCAGTGGTGATTTATGAAGCATGGCGACAATTAGGCTTTGTTTAATTTTTAACCACTTGCAACTTTATGTGGACTCAGCAGATTTAACCACAGGTTCGGGAAGCATATAGTCGGTAGCACGGGCGACACGTTCTACATAAATAATGCCACTGTGGGGCTTATCGATTTGTGCTTCGTAGTATAAAAAGTTAAAGATTTCAGTCGCTCGACGACGCGAGACTAAAACTGTAAGCATATCTTTTTCTAGCTCAATTGCAAAACGGGTGCGATATAAGCTACTGCTACCTGTTCCTCTGGCTCTGTAGATATTTGCTGTTGTTATCCCTTTTTCTAACCGTAGCTTTTCTAAGACGATACGCGCCTCACCTTGTGGCAAAATACAGGTGATTAGTCGGTAAGGATAGCTTAATGTATTGTTAGTTTTAGAGTTCATCTTGTGTATCAACGTCATCGTAGCGTTGTTCGCCTTTATGCAAACGTCCAATGACTTCTGGCGGAACATAAGTTGCTGCTTTTTCTAGGGGTGTCATATACATAAACCCCATTCCCGGCGTGTCTAACTTAGCGGTTACAAAAATTCTTTCAAAGATATGATCCGCTAAATCGCTAGAAACGACCATTTTGATGATTTCTTTTTCTGAATCAATGGTAATACTTAACAAACCCAATCGTTCCGCAAGCCCTACGCCCCGCGCAAAAAAGATAGTTGCGCCCTGCGCACCCGCTTCACGAGCGGCATGGACAACCGCATCAGCAACGCCTCTTTGAACAATACAGGTAATTAGTACAACATCGGTTAATACAACGATTTCTTTACTCATAATTTAATTTTTAGTCGCTAAAATAAGGCTTTGCGTAGTAAGCGGTTTTGTGGGTTTATTTTTTTTAGTTTCTTCAAGCAGAAGGTGATATTGCTTGGTTTTATGGCTGGCATGAACTTGCCATTCTATCCATATCCCTGTAATTAACACCGTTAAAACAGGGCCTATGGAGGCGAGCGCGAGAATACCAAATCCTTCTACTGCATTTAGGGTTTTACCCAATCCTAACCCCAGTGCTAAGACTAATGGCACTGTCACAGGCCCCGTTGTGACACCTGCGCTATCCCATGCAATATTCACGTATTCTTCTTTGCAAATAATAGTTAGTATCATGGCGATGATGTAGCCGGGGATGAGTAAATAGGCGAGCGGTATTTTATAAATAAACATGAGAACGCCGCCACCAATTCCAAAAGCAACGCCAAAAGACACGGCGTATATCAGTAGATTTTTCTTATACGCGCCCTGTGTTAAGGTTTCAACGGTTAAACCGACGGCGTGTAAAGCGGGTTCTGCGAGTGTCGCGCCAAAACCGAGAAACCATGCAAAGCTAAAAATAACCATTACACCCATAAAATAAATGCTGAATCGGTCGAAAACACTAGGAACTAGTTCACCTGTTTGTGTGCCTAATTTTGTCAACCCGTGAGTTAATCCTAAGTTAAAGATTATCATGCCAATTGTTGCCAAGATAATGCCGTAAATAACAAATTTTTGTTTGGGTATTTTTTCTTTTAAAATAAAAACCATCACGAAAAAAAGAAATATTACTAAAGGGACGATGGCTTGCAGTCCGCCAATAATTTCCGTAAAGGGGGTTATCCCATACCAAGGTTTATTACTGACAATAAGTACTTGCTGGGTAAGTGCTATGATAGTTTCGTGTGGAATAGTCGCTTTAATATAAACACCCAGTAGTAACACGCCCAATGCAGGGAAAATGGAAGCCAGTGTTACGATACCAAATCCCGCCAGTGCATTGTCACTGCGTCCTGTCGCGGCGGCAATGCCTATTCCTAATGATAAAACCAAGGGAACAGTGACAGGCCCTGTTGTAACTGCCCCACAGTCCCATGCTAATCCGATAATATTTTTTAAATCATTATCGTTTTGCATGTAAAAACTGAGTAGGAGAGTCGGGGCTAGCGTTAGGTAAATCAGTGGTTTTAAGCTCCATAATTTAATCAAACGCAGGGTTGCAACAATGGCAGCTAACCCAACGCCTATGCCAACCACTAGGACTAATGCGTTACTCCGATGATTTAAAATAAAATATAAGTATGGTGCTTTCTGTGGGTCAACAATAGACCCTGCGGCTTTTAATGCACCAATTGCGGGTTCGGCAAGCGTAACGCCAATCCCTAATAAGAACACGATAAATAGCACACTTTTTAGACCCAATTTGCGCGGGAGAACATCGCCAATATTTTCTCCAAACGGCATTAGCCCATATTTTAAGCCTTCCATAAACAGCATTAAACCAATGACAACCGCGAATAAACCAAGAAGAATAGTTTGTAATTCACTAATGTTGGCAAGCAGTATGTATTCTTGAAAAAGGTATAAATAGAGTGCAATTGGCAGAATTGCCTTTAATTGGTCAAATAAGCGAACTTGAATATAGGGTTGTAATAAGCGATAAACATCTAACCAACGTAACCGAATTTTTGGCGGGGTGTAATGTACATGATGTCCCGTTGTGTCTTGTTCAGGTTTATGTGTAATCCGATTATAACTAATAAGTTTTTGCTGAGTAGCCGCCGCACTGACGACATCACCATAACGAAATTTTTTGTACATATTGTTTTACAAGTTGGGTTTTAAGAAAAAACGGTTAAATAGGGATTAAATAGGGACAGCAAGAAGTATTCCTGCTCATGAAGCCCCATCGGACTTTACAAAATCTGATGGGGCTATGTAGGCAATGCGTTAATCAGACGGTGTTAGTTTCGCTTATTTGTTATGGTGCATTTATTAAATGCGAACTCAGAATGTTATCTCAATAATACCGCTAAAATCAGGGCGATTCATGCACGGTTAATCCCGCTTCTTTAACAATTCCATCGCCTTGTAATTTGCCTTGTAATAATACAATACATGACTTGCCTTCTGCCTTGAGTGCATCAATTTTATGCAAAGTGCGACGATAATTTGTTGGGCTAAAAGGGACCGTTAAATAAAGTGTTTGTTCTGCTTCTTGTGGAACAGCAAGCGTCAGAATAACTTTGATTTTAGAACTATTTTCTACCCCAATTGCAGGGCAAATTTCAGCGGAGATGCTTTCTGCGGGCAAGACTACGGAAATTTTCATCGTTTCCAGATGAATCGTGCTTGTTGAGATGGTTTTTTTCACGGGTCGTGTTTGCGCAACCGCAGTTCGTGTAACCGATGCTTGCGGTGCTACATTGTCAGAACTGACGGGTACTTTTTTCTTTAATGATAATGTTGCCATACGACACACCCTAGTTTTACGGAAAAATAAACTGTTTGTGTAACCTATATTAAGTGATAGGTAAACTGATTTTAAAAATATCCTATTTTACGGTGGAAAACGTATTTATCATGAGTCAAACTGCAAAAAACGATGCTGATATCGTACTTTCTCCCGCAATTCTCAAAGAAATTTATATTATTCCATTAGAAAAAGAACACTATCTTATTTATGCACCATTACATCGTTTTGCTTTTATTACCAATACGCAAATTGCGCATTATTTAACGGCCTTACAAGCGGGCATACACCCTGTTGTTGCAGAGGATATTAGTTCTTTACTGCCTTATTTATCTACTTTAAAAACAAATTTTAATGGTAAAGCGCAGCTCCAACAAGGCAATCCTTTTCCAACGGCTTTAACCCTTTTTCTGACGACTGCTTGTAATTTACGTTGTAGCTATTGTTATGCCAACGCAGGCGATACGGCAATAGAAAAGATGTCAATTGCCACAGCAACACGCGGAATTGATTATATCCTCAGTAATATTGCTAAGAAAAATTTTATTGCTGATAACTGTCAACAACCGCGTCTTGAATATTTACAACTATCTTATCATGGTGGTGGTGAACCAACGGCTAATTGGCAGGTTTTACACGATTCTTTTCACTACGCGCAACAACAAGCACATCATCAAGGTGTTATGGTCAATGCCTCGCTTGCAACCAATGGGGTTTTAAAAGATGCTCAGATTGATTGGATTGCGCAACATATTGGTCGTGTAGGCGTTTCTTTTGGTGGTTTACCTGAGTTGCATGATAAGCACCGTTTTATGGCAAACGGTGCAGGGTCTAGTCAACGTGTAATGCACACTTTGCAACGCTTTGATGAATTGGGTGTTATTTATACATTGCGTCTCACCCTTACCACAGACCAATTAAATCAACTACCTGATGCTGTTCGTTTTATTTGTGCGCATTATCGCCCGCATAAAATTCATATTGAGCCTGCGCATAGTGTCGGACGGGGTGCAACACAATCGCCTTTAGATGTTGAACATTTTCTAGCCGCTTATCGTCAAGCACAACAT
This sequence comes from Beggiatoa leptomitoformis, assembly GCF_001305575.3. Classification (NCBI taxonomy): domain Bacteria; kingdom Pseudomonadati; phylum Pseudomonadota; class Gammaproteobacteria; order Thiotrichales; family Thiotrichaceae; genus Beggiatoa; species Beggiatoa leptomitoformis. The sequence continues at coordinate 2,642,096 of NZ_CP012373.2, read as the reverse complement.
ATTGCTCAAGCGACTGGACATACACTTTATTATGCAACGGCAGATATTAAAAAATTAACTACGCATTATTGTGGAATTAGCCAAGATACTTTTGCACTGTCACCACAAGGTAACGTTTCTGCGTGTTATGCCAGTTTTTCTGAAGCAGAAACCTTAGCCGATGTGTTTTTTTATGGCAAACCTGAAGAGAAAGGAAAAGGGTATAGTTTTGATTTAAATAAATTAAATGTATTACGGCAACAAACGGTTACGCATAAACCTGCGTGTCAATCTTGTTATGCTAAATGGCATTGTGCGGGTGATTGTCATCATGAAGCCCGTATTGCGCAAACTGACGTGGCAAGTCTTGATCGTTGTCAAATTACCCGTGCGTTAGTAAAAGACCAACTGGTTGAAAAAATTAATGAAAACAATGAAAAAGATTGGATGGCATAAGTTAGCTTAAAAATTTCTTTAAAAATAGCTTGTTTGCCCCTTGATAATTTGCTGTATTATGCCTATTTTCAAACTTAAACGTCCCACCAAAAATAAGAATAAAAGTAATGTATTACACAGCATAATTGTTGCTTAGTTTATTCTTTCGTAAAATCTCTTCTAACGCTGAAGAGTTCATTTAAACGAGATAACACATTGCATTATTCTTTTCTCTGTTCTTAGCTTTTATCATAATAATAAACATGAGTTTCTTACTCACTTGATATTATTAGCTGACAATGATGTAGGTTGATTTCTTTTTTGAGACTAAAAAATGAATAATCGCTTACTAGAAACAGTATATTAAAACAAAAGCGAATCTTCCAAGAAAAATACAGATTAAGTCATTTTTTGCCTGCTTTTAGCAAAACAAGTAGCACTTGGCAGAATGTTCAAGTTCTGTTGACCTGACTGTTATCACGCATATTCTCGGATTATCTTTCGTTTCCCTACTGTTTTTAGTTGGAGGTTATTATGAAACTACCTCGCTTCCTTTGTCGCTTTTTAACGACACAGCCAAACCAACAATCCTATCAACAGGTATTACAAGAGCAACGACAAGCTGAAAAATATTGTAAACAAGGTTTTAGCTACTTAGAAGGTGAAGAAACAGGGTATATTGCTACAAAAGAAGCCATTGATTGTTTTAAACAAGCTTCCAGATACAACAATGTAGAGGCATTACTCGCACTGGGTAGATTGTACACGCAAGGTGTTGCTGGTAATGGAGAAACTGCCTTTTATTGGTATGGACGTGCTTATCAGTTGGGTAGTGCAGAAGCGAGTTATCATATCGGTTTATGCTATTTGGGCGGTGAGGGGGTTGATGTTAATTATAAAAAGGCAGCGACCTATTTTCGCGAAGCCGCAGAACAGGGATATGCAGACGCTCAATATCAACTGGGAATGATGTGCAATCGCCCGTATGGTTTATCTCATGACAATTACACCTATGCGATTGGTGTGTTACATGATAAAGACAGCGCGTATTATTGGTTAGAACGAGCGGCTCAACAAGCGCATAAACAAGCGCAACTTGCGCTCGGAATGTGGCATGAAAGAGAAGCAAAACACGGAGAACACTATTTTAACTATACCAAAGCGTCGTATTGGTACACACAAGCAATCAGTAATGGTTGTCACACTGCAGAATTGCAATTGAAATATTTACAGCAACAATTAGCCAAACAGAAAGGTAATAGTGTTAATATCACTAAACCAGTTGTTATTAATGAGGAATTTATTAATTGTTAGACCCGCTTTTCACAACAAACAACGGGGATTGATTCCCCGTTTATCGCTTGTGTTTGTTCATGCTGATACGCGCTTGTCACTAAGGTAAATCATATTTTCTATTTCCGTTACTTTAACCGCTTTTAGTTGTTCGCCATGACACATGGTACTTTGTGATGTGCCTGTTTCAGGGGTATAAATAATCCCGTGCATAGAGCAACGTAAAAATTGCCCTGTGATATCAAAAATCAAATCGTGTTCACAATTGAGTCGTTTAGGCATGTGTACACAACGATTAATATAAGCGTAACAATGTCCTTTAAAGCGGCAAATGATGATAGATTCAAGCACGCCTTCATAATGTGCTTCTCGAATAACATGCCGACCTTCTTTTAATTTGTCACTTGTACAGACCTTAACCCATTCTTCTTGTGTTTTCATGAGCGTATTTACCTAAATTTTTTAATCCTAATCTGATTGAGTAGGATTGAATATGGTGAAACTTCTACTATTTATTTTGAGTAACATTTAGATTTAAATCAGGATTTTTAGAGTTCTAGCGGATTATAAATTTTGTTCTATCCCCTATATTTATAATGAAAGAATCCTGCCATAGCTTATCAACGAAGTCCAACCGTTAGAAACGCCCTGCCATTGCAAACATCGTTGCAGGCAGCCATACATTAAAACGACTTATCTTGTGTGGAAGGGGGATATGTAATTTTTTCGCAATCATTCCCAGCGGGTAGGCTTGTGAGTAAGTGATTAGACGCGTTTCTAATGCACCATTGCGCTCAAATAATTGTCGTAACGTTTGTGAGTCATAATAAACAACGTGTTCAGGAATTTTAAACGATGCCCAGTTTTTGCCTTGTAATTTTAACCAGAAACTATTCATCGGTGGCGCGGCGAGAATAATCCAGCCAGTGGGATTTATATGTTGCGTCAGTTGCTGTAAAAATTGATGGGGTGCGTAAATATGTTCGATAACCCCTGTAGAAATAATCGTGTCAAATCGTGCCGCCTGCGGTATGGCATCCACCCCGCCCAAATAGACTTTTGCCCCTATTTGGCGCACTTGTTGAACGGCTGCCGCCTCAAAATCAGTCGCGCTTAAAGTGTGGCAATATTGCCGTGCTTCTTCTAATAAAAAACCATAACCGCATCCAATTTCTAATAAATCCGCGCCAAGTAGCCCTTGTGCCGCAATTTTTTTTAATAGGTGACGAAAGGTTAAACGCAAGCCTTCGGCTTGTTCTAAATAAGAGCCTTGTGTGTGTGCATAGCCATGTTCTCCGCCACCCATAAAATAGTCAGGATTAGCATAAATCTTTAGTATTTCAGATTCTTGTAATCGTGGCGATAAATACCATAAACCACACGCACCACATTGTACAACCTGATAGGGCAGAAATTGATACGGACTATTTGGTAAGGCTTGATTCGCTTCACATAAAGGACAATGTGGATACTCGAGTAATTCTGATGACATAGCGGTAATTGTTTGGGATTGTAACAATGGTTTGAAGTAGAATTATCAAAGTGAGCGCATTTAATACTCTGATAATTCTGATGTAAATTATGCTTGTAATGACTGTGTTTGTGGTTTGGGAATTATCAAACAGCCTAAATATAAACAAACTAGCAGGAGTAAAGCACCCCAAACCAACCATTCACTACGTTGTAATAGTCTTTCTGCCCATAAAGACACACCACCAACAGCGCGTGGCATGGCAAAGCCTAACCATGCTTGTTGGCTATTATCAATGACAACTAAGTGAAAAAGTGTCGTTGAATTAGGTAAATAAACCATAGTCCATTGGTTTGGCGTGAGTTTGGGGGCGGAGAGTTCAGCGAATACCTGCTGATGGTTATCTACTAATTGTAAACTGATACCTTGCGTATTTTCTGAGCCAATCAGGGGAATACCAATATAGCTGGTTTCTTCTTGCAGAGGAGCACTGATGTATTTGCCCGTTGCGTGTTCTTTTTGTTCTGTATATGAACCTAATGCTATTTCATCTTGATATGCAGGAACAGAAGGGGGCAGATGTGTGGGGGTAAAAATATTATCTTGCGTGTTCAAGGCAGGAACAACGGCAGGATATTGTAAACTAACGGGTAATTTCTTTAGAACCAAAGGTTCATTAAATAAAGCGGGTACAATCATTGGCGAATATCCCGGAATAAATGCCCCCATTTTATCTAAATACTGCTTTACGTTTCCTGTTCGTAATAATGTCCGCATATTTGTTGCGCGTGCTTGTGTCACAACTTGCTCTGCAGCAATATCAAGTAATGAATCTTTAAGGGTTAAATGAATAAATCCGCCCAAAACTAAAGTCATCCATGCCAGTGCATAGGCACGAACAGCAATATTAAGGCGTTGTGTTGTTTGTCGTAGCGCATAAAGTAGTAAAAATCCATTTACAATCAAGCCAATTGCTAATGTTTCTAAATAGCGAGAATGCGCCCATGCCCCAAAGCGTCCACGTCCATAAGCCAGCGCGATGGCTTGTAATAATACCCATCCGCCTAATGCCAGCACAAGTAAATCCATTTTATTTAATGGCTTACCTTGTTTAATTATCCAAGCAAGATACAGAAAAAAAGGCAAATAGAAAAACGGGGCAAACCAACCTATTTGAATAAAGGGAAACGCTAAATTTCGACTGAGTGACAAGCCAAATTCGCTTAAATTATCGGCTTTAAAATAATCCAGATGCGGTGTAGCTACCCATAAAAACCAAGATAAGGTTATGAGCAGAATACAGACAACTAATGTTGGGAGGTATTCAAAACGATGTTCTTTTTCTATAACTAGTTGATAAATAGTAATTATAGCAATAACGACTGGCATTAAAAGCCCCGTTGATTGGGTAAAAAAAACTAAGAAACCAGCAACTGCACCAAGCCACCATTGGCGGGTTAGTGGCGGATGTAATAATAATCCCCATAACGTTATAAAACTCGTTAATATCAATAAATACCATGCACTTTGAAATCCCCAGAGTATATTTTCCCAACCAAAGGGCAAACTCCATAATAAACAAGTTCCTCCTAAAAATAAGAGTAACGCACGGCGAGTTGTTAAATAAGGAATAAATAATAAACTGAGAAAAACCGCACTGATACTTTGCAGTAGTGCGTTAAATAACATAGAAACTTGGGGATTCCATTGTTGATTAAGCACTAGCCAATAAATATCAACTAGCCGTTTTAATGCGTGTCTATGCCCATTGTGTGGTGCAATCAATGTGTCTAGTGAATATTCTGCCTTGAGCCAAGGGAGAAAATCTGTAGCCATCTGTACCCATTCATCGGCAATAGGTACATCACTACCATAGAGATGAATATAGAACGTGCGCAAGCTGAAAATGCTAAAACCAACAGCCAATAGGCATAAATAAATTAAAGGCTTGGGAACAGTCATGAAGTTTTCTGTCTATAAAATGGGCGAAGATAGCGTTATCAAGCGTTGTAAGCACAATACTAATCTTTCTCTTTTTTCATAAAGATGAGAAAAAACAACGTTCAATAACGCTATTTGTTAATTACAAATGACAATTCGGGTTTTGACCTTGTCGTTTGGCATTCTCATACAGTTTTAATGCTTGAGGCATCGCATTTGATAAACCTTGAATACGATTTTCGTGTGATGGATGCGTTGATAAAAATTCGGGCGGTTGTCCTTGGCTGGCAGCGGCCATGTTCTGCCATAAAGGAATACTCTGACGCGGGTCAAAACCTGCACTTGCCATCAATTGCAAACCAATAACATCCGCTTCACTTTCCTGAGTACGTCCATACGGCAATAAAATCCCATATTGTGCGCCGACCCCTAACGCAGCCATTGCCATCTGTGCCGTTTGCGATTGTGGGTCTGATATTAATGCTTGCGTCACACTCATGCCAAGTTGTACGGCCGTTTGTTGCGATGTTCGTTCATTACCATGCTGCGCTAAAACATGACCTACTTCATGTCCAATAACGGCAGCCAGTTGATGTTGGTTATTTGCAACAGGTAAAAGCCCTGTATAAACCCCGATTTTTCCCCCCGGTAATGCAAAGGCATTCACTGCCGCATCGTCAAAAACGGCAATTTCCCAATTTTTTACATTACTGTTGCTAACACGCACAATAGCATTCGCAATACAAGTGACATAAGCCTGTTTCCGCTTATCGGTTGAAAGCGGAGTATCTTGTTTTATATTGTCAAATGCCTGTACACCCATTTTGTCCATTTCATCTGTTGGCATAAATGCCAATTGACTACGCCCTGTTGGAGATGTGACACAACTACTCAATAAAAAAGCACTACACAACAGTAAAAACGGTTTTTTATTCATATTAATCATCCTCTTACTTAATCAACAAAAAGAACTATAAATATTGTATAATGACCCAACCTATAGTATTACTATAAAATAGTATGCGTATAGTAAATATAGTTGTGCATGTGGTATTAATCATACATTTATGACCTCAGTTTGCCTGTTAAAAAACATCACAAAAAGTGCATTTCCTACAAATAGTGCGCAATAGCGGTGCATTATCCAGAAAAAAAGAGCCAATAGAATTTGTTGTATTAAATACTCACTGTGTTGTATTGACTACGCATATCAAAAGTATTACCTTCAAACATTGTAAATGAAGTTTTTATTAACCTTTGTCTTTTGTGAGGAATAATAGACATGTCCTTTAGCAAACATTTACAAGTGGGTTGCGCAAGCGCACTTGTAGCACTCGCTCCTTTTGCAATGGCTGATGACGCGGCAGATATGAAACGCCAACTTCAGCAATTACAACAACGTTTAGATACATTAGAATCTAATCCAGGTATGAGTCTGGGTGCAAAACCCAAGTTCTCGTTACAACTGTCTGGTCAAGTCAACCGCGCGGTTATGTATGGCGATGATGGCACAGATTCCGACACCTTCTTCGTTGATGGCGATACTGATGCCTCCCGCGTAGAAATTTTAGGCAAACACTCTTTGAGTGACGATGTTACCTTAGGAACTAACATCGAAGTAGAATACTTGTCTAACAGTAGCTCAGAAGTTGACATTAACCAAACCAAATCTGTTGACCACAATGGATTTAGTGAGCGTACCTTAGAGTTCTATGCTGAAAGTGCCACACTGGGTCGTTTAAGTTTAGGTCAAGGCTCTATGGCCAGTAATGATACTGCTGAGTATGACCTCAACAGTAGTTCATTAGCAGGCATGTATTCTTTTGGAGCAGATTTTGGGGCAAATCTTTCTTTCCGTGATGCGGATACAAAAGCAAAGATTGCAACCATTGGTCAAGTGCATAGCAACTTTGACGGTTTAGACAGAGATGACCGTATCCGTTATGACACACCTAGCTTTGGTGGTTTAACCTTAAGTGTTGCTGCTAGCACCGCTGAAAAATGGGACGCAGGCATTACATTCCAACGTACTTTTGGACCTATTGACCTTGCTTTAGGCTTAGGTTATGGCAACGTGGGTGATTCTGAAGCCTATTTATATGAAGATGATGAAGGTAACACCTATCAACTTTACAAGCATGTTTATAGCGCATCATTTTCTATTCTGCACACGCCATCAGGCTTAAGCATGACCCTCGCGGGTGGTGGTTTAAGTAATGATAGCTTAACCACAACGATTAAAGACTTACCTAGCAATGTGTCTGATACACTGGGTGATAATCGTGAAGACACAGACCCCTTTAGCTGGTCTGCTAAGTTAGGTTATGCAATTGATGCAACTAGCATCGGTAAAACTTCTTTCGGTTTATCTTATAACCGTACTGAAGACTACAGAACTTGCTTAGGCTATGATTCCGTCAACAATACAGATGTATTCTTAAGTTGTGGCGATAAGTACTCAAGCTATGGCTTTGGTTTAGTCCAAGCCATCGACAAAGCCTCTACCGAAATATATTTTGGTGCGCGTAACCATCAGCTCGAATCTGCTGGACTCAATCCTGACGACATCCTCACCATCTATAGTGGTGCACGTGTCAAGTTCTAATTAGCCATTGCTAGTTTGCGTAAAAACCTCGTAACACTCAGTGCTTACGAGGTTTTTTTATGTCTATAACACGAGTGATTTAAATACACTTTTTAATTCTGTCAATTCAGTTAATTCTGATTCAAATCATCTTTATCCCTGACATACCGCTTATTGACACCCACCAACCCATTGGCAAATTGATAAAGCATTTGTGTGGTTTCTCTTTCTGCGATAACGGGTTTAATAATATTAGCTAACTCTGCTGTACGCGCTGCCGAGAGAATTTGCACCCTCTCAGCAAAACTAATCAAGGCTTGTTGTTCTTCTAAAGTCAACGGATACGGTAAATCACAGGCGGGTACATCGGGTAGGGGTAAATGTTTAATCGGTACCTCTTTGTAAACAACGATGGTTTGTGCAGCAATATCGCCTAAGCGTTGAAAATTTTTACTTATAATCATGCTGATTAATCCTAACGCATTAAATATAGGTAAAAAATCTACCACCCGTAACAAATTCCGAATCATGGAGGAAGACCAACCAATAGGCGCGCCAGAATCTCGCAATACTTTAATTCCAAACAGCCATTTACCCACTGTTGCGCCCTGATGATAAATTTCAAACAAGACGTGATAAAACCATTCACCCAGAAAAATAATGAGCAAAAAAAATCCTATCCCTAATTCTCCCAGATTAAAAATGAACTGTGATATTAAAAAATAAAAACCCAGACGAATAAAGCTATCAACCAGCCAAGCCAACGCACGCACCACAGGACCTGCAACATGCAAGGTAAGTTCTACGCCTTCGGGCGTTTCTATGGATTGAATCGTATCTAATAAAGAGACGGACATCATAACCGCCACAATTGAATATGGGACGGGATGCTATCGCGCGGTAATGTTCCTTTGACATCAATAACTAAACTACGTTTATCTTCTAATAAACCAGCCAACCATGCCCAACCTTGTTCAATAAATGCACGATGCGAAACCGCGAGAATAACACAAGCTGCTTTTTGTAAATTTTCGGCAGTACAAAGGGTTATCCCTAACTCTTGTTCAGCTTCTTGCGCGTCAACAAAGGGGTCATAAACTTGAACGCTTACACCATGCTTTTGTAAAGTATGAATAATATCGACAACACGGGTGTTACGTAAATCAGGCACGTTTTCTTTAAACGATAGACCTAAAACGGTTACAACACTGGCTTGCACAATACTGCCTAACCGTTCTAAATGTTGTAAGGCTTGTTCGGCAATAAATACGCCCATGCCGTCATTAAGTAAACGACTGGCAGGAATAATTTGTGGTTTATAACCTACTTGGCGAGCTTTGTGGTCTAAATAGTAAGGGTCAACACCGATACAGTGTCCGCCAACTAACCCCGGTGTGAAGGGAAGAAAATTCCACTTTGTCCCTGCCGCCTGTAATACATCATGTGTATCGATACCTAAGCGATTAAAAATCATGGCGAGTTCGTTAATTAATGCAATATTAACATCACGTTGAGTGTTTTCCACCACTTTTGCGGCTTCTGCAATTTTAATACTGGTCGCCCGATAAACGCCCGCTGTCACCACCGTACTATAGACTTGTGCAACAATTTCTAATGTTTGGGCATCAAAACCAGAGACAACTTTCATAATATTATTAAAAGTATGTACTTTATCACCGGGATTAATCCGTTCAGGCGAATACCCAACGCTAAAATCTATCCCACATTGTAAACCTGATTCCCGTTCTAAAACGGGTACGCAAGTTTCTTCCGTCGCACCGGGATAGACAGTGGATTCATAAACAACAATATCACCGCGTTTAAGTTGCTTGCCCACCGTTTTTGAAGCCCGCAAAACAGGCAACAAATCAGGATGTTTTTGTTCATCAACAGGGGTAGGAACGGCAATAATATGAAAATCTGCTTGTTGTAAATGTGTCGGATTAGAAGTAAAGAAAACATCTGCACTTTTCAATGCATCGCTTTCCACTTCATGCGTGTGGTCATGTCCTGCTTGTAAGGCCTGAATCCGCTGCTGATTAATGTCAAAGCCAATAACACACCCGTATTTGGCAAAAGCGACCGCTGCGGGTAACCCTACATAACCCAAGCCAACAATAGAAACTTTGCGATTGTGTGACATTTTCTTCTACTTTTAAATGAGAGAGAGTATTACAGGAGTCTTTGTGAAAACTCATCTGTGGCTTGTACTAAGGCACTGAGCATAGCGGGCGTGCTGGATAGGTGTCCACTCTGGGGTAAAACCGTGAGTTGGCTGTTAGGCAAAACCTGATGTAATTGATAGGCACTTTCTAAAGGACAAACTAAATCTTGTTGCCCATGAATTAGAATGGCAGGTATTGTTGTTAATGCGTTGAGATTGTTTAAAATATGCTCATCTTCAATAAAGCATAAGTTATTCATGTAGTAACATTCTATCCGTGCAGATTGAAGTATTTCAGGGCTTGATTCTGTTAGGGCAGGAAATTGCCCCATACTAATGACAGTACCCGCCCAGTTTGACCAAGCAAGCGCGGCTTGATGTGCTTTAGGGGAATTATCCTGCATGAAATAATTATAACATGCTAATAAATCGTACATATTTACTTTACTGATGAGGGAGCTATCAGGTATTTTGGGTAAAAAATCGCAATGAGCAAAGATATTCCATGCTTCAGGAAACAGACGTGCAACGCCATCATGATGATAAAACCAGTATAAATCACGTAATCGCGCGAGAAATGTCCCACGTAAAATCAGACCTAACACACGTTTAGGTTGTTCAATCGCATAAAGCAAGCCTAACGTTGCACCCCACGACCCACCAAAAATAAGCCATTGTTCAATACGAAAATATTGACGGAGAACTTCCATGTCAGCCAACAAATGTTGTGTTGTATTGGCTCTAACGTTACCTGTCGGTGTGGAACGTCCCGCACCCCGTTGGTCAAAAAGAATAATATGATAATGTTGCGGATTAAAAAAAGAGCGGTGTTGCGCCTTACAGTAAGACCCCGGACCACCATGCAAAAACACCACAGGAATCCCCTGCGGGTTGCCACATTCCTCAACATAAAGCGTATGTCCCTCCCCCACAGCAACATGATGTATCGCAAAAGGTTCTAGGGGAGGATAGAGTTCAGAAGGGGATGTATTATCCATTTATATTTATTATCCTTTTAACCAGTGGTGAGCAATTTTAGAATCGATACGACAACCCCGCTCGTAATGACAAGATTTGTTCAGAAATATCAGAATCAATTTTCTCAAAATCTTTGTAGCGATAATCGTGACGAATCAAAGAGAAATCATAAAAAAAATTTTCCGTTAGTGGTGCTTTCCATTTTATGCTCAAACTCGTCCCCCTCGCGTTGCCATCAACAACATCAACGGTTAAATCACGATAGGTGCTGTCAAGCTGTGCATAAGCGGCACTAAAAGAAATAAAACCCCAATTACGTACAGACCAACCTCCACCCGCTCCAATAAATGCACCGTATCCTGTGAGGCTAATTTCCTCTCCTGCAAAAGGGGAGTTAGGACGTGCAGTAATCGTTGATTTTCCGTATTTGTAGCCGATAAAAGTGCTTATTGAATCATTTATTGCGTAACCGAGTGATAAGGCTACATCATTACGGTCAAAGTCAACCGTGTTGGTAAAAAGTAAATTATTCGTTTCTTCTTCACTGGCATTAGGATTTTCTTCGCCTGCAATATCGACGTAAAACTGTTGATAAATAGCGGTAACTCCCAACCCAACGGAATTAATCGACCCTTCTACACCACCCGCTCCGCCCACCGAATACTCAAAATTGCGGTAAGAATAAAAAACAGTAGGCACAATGGATACCGTTTCGGCCATGCTGACTAGCGGGACATTTAATAGAAATAACCATAAAAAAGAATATCTAAATATAACCATATCTGTCATATCGCGAAAAGTGTTTTTCTTACTTATGAGGATATTATTATAGGTACGCTTGGCATCGCCCCTATAATAATTCATCTTATTTTAAGTTCATATTTTGTAGGCTTTCCCAAACAGCCCCGCCTGCACTTGCACCAAACCGCTCTGCAAACCGCTCAACCAGCGTGTTATGTGGCGTAAAATTTACCAGTTTCTCCGCTTTAAAAATATCACGGGCGACATAACTGCTACTTCCTAACGCATCCACTAAACCCAGTTCAATACCCTGTTCCCCTGTCCAGATTAATCCCGAAAATAACTCAGGATGTTCTTGATATTTTAAACGTTCCCCTCGTCCTTGTTTAACCATATTAATGAATTGCTCATGTACTTGACTTAGGGTTTTCTTAATATGTTCAACTTCCACAGGGTTTTCAGGAGAAAATGGGTCTAAAAAGCCTTTATGGTCACCTGCGGTATATAAACGACGCTCCACCCCTAACTTATCTAGGGTATTTACAAATCCAAAGCCATTGAGGACGACACCAATAGAACCCACTAAACTGGCTTTATCCGCATAAATTTTGTCCGCCGCAGAAGCGATGTAATAACCACCCGATGCACATAAATCTACAACGACAGCATATAACGGAATCTCAGGGTATTTTTTGCGTAATCGCTTAATTTCATCATAGATATAGCCAGATTGGACAGGACTACCACCGGGGCTATTGATGCGTAAAATAACCCCCACGGTCTTTTTATCTTTAAAGGCATTTCGTAACCCTGTGATAATATTATCCGCATTAGTTTTACTGTCTGCCGTAATCGCCCCTTCAATTTCAATCAGTGCCGTGTGTTTATCACCACCAACAATAATATCTTCATCTTCAGCAATCCAAGTATCTAAAATATGCGGATTGACTAAAAAAGTAACCGAAATAGCATATAGAAAGAACAAAAAAGTAAAAAAAATCCGCCAGCGACGAGCGCGACGTTGTTCATTAACTGCCGCAAATGCCAAACGGGTTAAGGCATCACGTTCCCAATTATCGGGTTTAGAGTCGTTTTCAGTTGCCATATTATGAACCCTTAATAAATAAAAAAAATAAAACAACAAACTAACCTGAAGTTGTCCGCAACCTCTGACAAAGCACACGAATAATACCGCGTGCAACTTCTGTTCGTTCTGTAATTAATTCATATAACATACTTTCATTGACACGAAATAAAGTAGTGTCCTCTAGGGCGGTGACTGTTGCAGAGCGCGGTTCTGGGTCTAGTGCCGCTAATTCGCCAAATACCTCTCGGTCAGCTAACATCGTAATTTCTTTATCACCATCATGAATACGAACTTTTCCCGCAACGATGATGTACATAGATGAGCCTAAATCGCCCTTTTTAAAAATAATTTCATCTGCTTTAACCCGAATTTGTTCAACACTGGAAGCAAGCTCGACCAAATATTCTTCAGGAATTTCTGAAAATATATTAACGGTTTTCAGAATAATAACTTTTTCTAAAGTTAATAACATAATGACTATCCACTACATTCAAGAAATATTGACGATGGTTTTACAGGTTGGAAAGTGGGAACATCCCCAAAATTGTTTACCTTGGGCTTTTCCTTGCTGTGTTGTGCGTAATATCATGATATTACCACAGATTGGACAATTCATTGCTGTTGGTTTTTCTGTTTTTAAAGCGTCAATATTTTTTATATGATTGCGGTGTGTTTTTAGAGAAGGGCTTAACCGACTGTTTTCAATCCGATGCAAAATATCGGTTATTTCAGTATCCGTAAAACAGCGCGTTTTTTTACGTCTAATAAAGTCAATAAATGCAATACCTTGCGTTACATTTTTTGGCATAGGTGTTTTAAAGGTACTTTTCCCAATAAATACAATTAAAGAGTGTAGTTTCTTAATATCAATATCAAGTAATGTTTCTAAGGTTTTTACGTGTTTATAATTTTGATGAAGCGGGTTTTGAAAGGTGTAGTGTGTTTTATTAAGCTGTTGTGTCCACAGTTTATCTTCTTCTTTGCCATAAATATTGCCACGCATATTTTTAGTTTCAATCACAAATATGCCAAAAGGTGACACGATAAGATGGTCTATTTGAGTGGTTCGACTATCGATGGGTAAGGTAATATTTTTTATTAAAAAATAGCTTTTTTTATCAAGATGACATCTAATTGCAGAATTGACTTGTGCCTCACCTGTGATGCCTTTAAAAAAAGCGGATTTTAAAAAGTTGATTACGGCGAATAGAAGAAAAAAAGCCATAAGCAAGACACCCAAAAGAATAAACCCATTCATGCTGTCATCCTTAACAATACATTTATTTTGAATATTTTTCAGTTAGTTAGGAAAAAAATTTATCATGGTAACAGGTATTATACGCATTTTACGTTCTTTTCAGCAGGTCGGGTATGTTGTTTTTCTTTTACAAATACAATTTTATTAACAAAAATACCAAAAATAACCCTGCTACTTTATACTATCTATTATTTTCAGTTTTTACTAAGTCTTAAAAGTTAGGATTTTAAAATGACATCACAAACGATCTTAGTAGTAGATGACAGTCGCGTTTCCAGAATGTTAATTCGTGCCATTATCAATCAAGCAAATCCACAAGCAGAGATTATTGAAGCGAGCAATGGGGATGAAGCCTTAAGCAAAACGGAATCACATCCTGTTGATATTGCTACTTTAGATTTAAATATGCCCGGTATGGATGGTTTATTATTAGCATCTAAATTACTTGAAAAATACCCGCAGGCAAAAATTGGTTTGTTAACCGCAAATATTCAGGAAATGGTCAGACAAAAAGCCCATTTAATGGGTATTCAGTTTATTTCTAAACCCATTACGGAAGAAAAAATTCTAAATTTTTTACAAAATTGAAAATGATTCAACTCTCTGAATTAGAAATTGATGTTATTACAGAACTGCTCAATATTGGAATGGGACAAGCGGCCGCCTCTTTAAGTGCGATGGTGGATGCTGAAGTAAAATTGTCCGTTCCTAATATTGAGCTAGTCTCACGTCAATCTGCAGCCCATAGCATTAATAGCACGCCCGAGCAGCAAATTACGGCCATTAAACAGCGGTTTCATGGTTCGTTCTGGGGGGAGGCTATTTTGTTATTTCCTCAGGAAAAAAGTATTGATTTAACCCTTGCTATTATTAAACAAGCGTTGCCTTTAGAGACTTTACGGGAGTTGGAACAGGATGCGATGATGGAAGTGGGAAATATTATTCTTAATTCTTGTCTTGGGAGTTTTGCCAATATTTTAGGGCATGAGTTAATTAATGAATTACCTACTTTTTCTATTGGTTCTGCTGTTGATGTGTTACACAGTAGTATCCCTGTAGAGCAGGATATTATTATGTTATTAAAGATAGATTTTACTTTACAAACCAAAGATATTATTGGTTATGTAGCATTTATCTTGGATATATCATCCATTGAAGAGCTAAAGACAAAAGTAAATGTTTATTTGCAACAATTTATAAGTTAGTCGCTGAGAAACGAAAAACGCAGTAGTAGGATAAACTAGACTTGTAGAATCCGCTTAAAATCTTGAGTTAGACGCTTATAACGGGAAATAAAAACGGTGGCGGGGATAAAATGGTTTTAGCTATTTATGTGTTATCCAATAGCTGAGGCGATTGAATACGCACGGCGGACATTGTATTTAAATGCTTAAAAACTAGATATATCGTTATTTTTAGAGATTTTAAATGGGTTTTATATGGATTAAAGACCCTCTTTAGCTAAGAAATCGCTGTAGAGAGTCTTTACAAAACGGTTTATGCGGCTAAACAACCTTTTACTTTCTCAGCAATTGCTTTGAAAGCGTCTTTATTAAAGACGGCTAATTCTGCCAACATTTTACGATCAACCTCAATCCCCGCCTTGTGTAAGCCATTGATGAAACGGCTATAGGACAATCCTAACTCACGGGCAGCCGCGTTGATACGCGCAATCCACAATGCACGGAACTGACGTTTACGTTGCCGACGGTCACGGTACGCATATTGCCCAGCTTTGGTAACAGCTTGTTTCGCAACGCGATAAACATTTTTACGAAAACCACGATAACCTTTAGCGGCGTTTAAAACCTTTTTGTGTCTTGCACGGGCAGTAACACCACGTTTAACTCTTGCCATGTTGTTCTACTCCTTATGCGAAAGGTAATAAACGATTTAACATTGGTACATCTGACTCGTGTACCAGTGTAGGATGACGTAATTGACGCTTACGTTTAGTAGTTTTTTTCGTCAGGATATGACGACGATGACTTTGACCATGTTTAAAGCCACCTGAAGCAGTGCGTTTAAACCGTTTAGACGCGCCACTGTGAGATTTTAGTTTAGGCATACTCTACTACTCCGCATTCATGAGGAAGTTTGTTGTGCTTTTTTGGGAGCGACAATCATCACCATCTGCTTACCTTCCATTTTCGCGTGTTGTTCAACAATTCCTAGTTCTGTTAGGTCTTGTTCTACACGTTTTAGCAGTTTCATTCCCAATTCCTGATGGGAAAGTTCACGCCCACGAAACCGCAGGGTGACTTTGGCTTTGTCGCCATCTTCTAGGAAACGTATCAGGTTGCGTAGTTTTACCTGATAATCCCCTTCGTCAGTGCCGGGACGGAATTTTATTTCCTTAATCTGCACCTGTTTTTGTTTTTTCTTCGCAGTATGACGTTTCTTATTTTGTTCAAATAAGAACTTGCCATAATCCATAACGCGACAAACGGGTGGTTTAGCATTGGGAACAATTTCCACCAAATCCAATTCCGCGTCAGTTGCGAGTTGTTGCGCGTCCCGAATCGAAACGATTCCGACTTGATTACCTTCTGCGTCAATTAAACGTACTTTTGGAGCAGTAATCTGCTCGTTTAAGCGCGTTTGTTTATCCTTTTCCGTTGCGATGAAACAACCCTCCGAAGTCATTAAACACTTTATTCGTTCTTAAAACGGCTCAGTAAATGAGACGTAAAGACTCTATAGCATAGCGTAAATTTAATAAATACGCGAGTGACATGCACAAAATTAACATTGCATTGTCACTCGCCTACTGCTTATAAGTGTTCACTATTACCGATATTGTGCAACCTCTGCCGCGAGCAGTTGTGTAAAACTGGCTAACGACATCGCGCCTTTATCTTCACCTTTCAGGGTCCGCATAGCAACTTGTTGATTTTCCATTTCCCGATTGCCAACAACTAAGAGGTAAGGAACGCGATGTAGCGTATTTTCACGGATTTTGAGGTTAATCTTTTCGTTACGGGTATCGCTAATTGCGCGGAAACCTTGTTGATTTAACTGTTCTGTTATTTGGAGAACATATTCTGCTTGCTGGTCTGTAATACTCATGACAGCAACTTGTGTGGGGGCGAGCCATAAGGGGAAAATACCCGCATGTTCTTCAATCAGAATACCGATAAAGCGTTCAAATGAACCGAGAATTGCACGATGTAGCATCACAGGAACTTGACGACTACCATCCGCAGCAACGTATTCAGCACTTAAGCGACCGGGCATGGAGAAATCTACTTGAATCGTGCCACATTGCCAAACGCGTCCAATACAGTCTTTAAGTGAAAACTCAATTTTAGGACCATAAAACGCGCCTTCCCCCGGTTGTAAATCAAAGGCTAAGCCTTTATTTTGCAGGGCAATGGCTAAGGCATTTTCAGCTTTATCCCAATCGGCATCACTACCCACCCGTTGTGCAGGACGGGTAGAGAGTTTGATGATAATGTCGTTAAAACCAAAATCAGCATAAACTTTATAAACTAAATCAATGAAGTTTGATACTTCGCTCTGAATTTGTTCATCGGTACAGAAAATGTGTGCATCATCTTGTACAAAGTTACGTATCCGCATCAAACCATGTAATGTTCCAGAGGGTTCATTACGGTGGCAAGAGCCAAATTCGGCAAGACGTAGGGGTAAATCGCGGTAACTTTTTAAGCCTTGATTAAAAATCTGAATATGACACGGGCAGTTCATAGGCTTGATGGCATAATCCCGATTTTCGGAATGGGTGGTAAACATGCCTTCCCGAAATTTTTCCCAGTGTCCAGAACGTTCCCATAAAGAACGGTCGACAATTTGGGGGGTATGGACTTCTTGATAACCGTTTTTTCGCAACACCCGACGAATATATTGTTGCACTTCTAAATATAAGGTCCAGCCTTTATCGTGCCAAAAAATCATACCGGGGGCTTCTTCTTGGATATGGAATAAACCCAGTTGTTTCCCTAGTTTACGATGGTCGCGCTTTTCGGCTTCTTCTAAACGGTGTAAATAGTCATCTAAGTCTTTCTTCTTCGCCCATGCCGTCCCATAAACCCGTTGGAGCATTTCATTATTCGAATCGCCACGCCAATAAGCTCCTGCTAATTTCATGAGTTTAAAGGCTTTTAGTTTACCTGTGCTTGGCACATGTGGACCACGACATAAATCAATGAAATCCCCTTGACGATACAAAGAGATAGGTTCATTAGAGGGGATAGACGCAATGATTTCTGCTTTATATGCCTCACCCATGTCACGGAAAAACTGTACCGCTTCGTCACGGGGCATTAATGAGCGGATGAGCGGGTAATCTTTTTCTACAATTTCTTCCATTTTTGCCTGAATTTTATCTAAATCTTCAGGCGTGAAACGTTTTTCTCTTGCAAAATCATAATAAAAGCCATCATCAATCACAGGACCAATGGTAACTTGTGTTTCTGGATATAATTGTTTTACCGCTTGCGCCATAAGATGTGAACAAGAATGGCGAATAATTTCTAACCCTTCTGGGTCACGCTCGGTAATAATCGCAACGTCTGCATCGGTCTCGACTGTTGTAGTAGTGTCCACTAAGCGTCCGTTTACTTTGCCAGCAAGCGCAGCTTTCGCAAGTCCTGCACCAATATTGGCGGCTATTTCTGCCACCGTCACAGGGCGGTCAAATTGACGTTGACTACCATCAGGTAAGGTAATGTTGAGCATAGTGTGAGCACATGTGTAGGATAATTGAACAACAGTCAAACGATAATAACAATATTAGTAAGTTGTCATTACGTTATGGGATATTGGAATTAATTATAGCGATAGTATCGGATAAGTAAATTATCTTAAACTATAAATTGTGGGGGATAAAAATTGGTAGGCACGAGTGGGTTCGAACCACCGACCACCACCATGTCAAGGTGATGCTCTACCACTGAGCTACGCGCCTACTGTTTGAAGCCGATATAGTAGTAAACTAATCTGCCTTCGTCAAGAAAATTTTAACAATATTAGAATATTTTTTTGGCTTGATGTAATTGGCTGAAAAGTGTGGGGCGAGTTGCATCGCCCTTGGTTGTTATAGCCAGCTACCAATTAATAAAAAAGCTGCCCAGTAAGCGGGATGTTGTGATGCACCTTGTTTTAAGAGCTTTTGTTGTGCATATTGCAACGCTTTTGCACGGGACATTTTGCCCGATTGTAATTGTTGATAAAAGGTAACCATTAAATCGGCTGTTGCACGGTCATCTACAAACCATAAACTGGCTAACGCACTTCTTGCACCTGCTTTAATAGCAATCCCTGCTAAGCCTAGCGCGGCACGGTCATCACCGACTGCCGTTTGACAGGCACTTAAGGTTAATAATTCAACAGGTTCTTTACGCCATTGGCTTAAACGCATCAGTTGTTCTAGGCGGTCTATGGTTAGTTTTCCGTCAAATGTGAGTAAAAAAGTTTTTTGTGGGTCTGCGTCGAATTGTCCGTGTGAGGCGATATGTATGACAGAATAAGGTGTGTTTTTGAGTTTATCGCTTAATGAGCCTAATAAAAATGCGTCATCTTCTAATACTTGGTCTGTGCTTAATACCTGTTTTAATTTGTTAATTTCTTCAGGTACATTAGGCAAGGGGGAAAAATCTTGCACGCTCTTAGACAAGCCATTGAGCAATACATTAGGTTTTTGCCAATTGATTTGTTTTGGGTCAGTTAAATTAATCCCCGGTGTGGTTGCGAGTGCATAGCGTTCGATTAAAAACTGTTTACCATCAAATAATGGTGCTAGTGGAATAGTGCGTAAAATACCGTCAGGAACGACAACAATGGTATCAATATTCGCTGCCTGTAAATTGGCTTCTATTGGACGAATTAGCCAATCATAAAGCTGTTGAGCTTGCACAAAAAAACGCCGATTGGTACGTGTAACAAGATTTGTCCGAAAGTTATTTACTTCTTCTCCTAAACGGGCTTCAGTCACATCAACCGTGGTTTGTTTCAAGCTATTTGGCAGTGTGACTAATAAAACTAAACGTTCTGGTAAAACAATGGGATATAAAATAGCTGTTCTGCTGGTTAGGGGTTTACTTTCGGTAATATTAGTTTTCGCGTTGGTTACACAATCGTCTTGAAAATAATCTTGTAATTCCGCTGCTTTTAATAACTCAACGGTATCTCTGGCATGGGTTAAATAGGCAGTGTGTGGTTTTTCATCTGTCGTGGTATCGGCTTTTTGTAAGAGTAAATCGGCTAATTCAAAATACATTAAGCGCACACTTTGGCGTGAGGCTTCGCTATGTGTACGATAACCACTATTTAATGCGGCACGAATAGGTTGTACGGTTTCAATGGCTTGTTGATAAATAGCGATGGCTTCTTCAGTGCGCCCTTGCCTTTTTAATAAACGCGCTTTCTGCCATTGCCAGTAATAGAGTAAATCGGGCGCGCTCTGCTTTTGTGCGAGAAAAATTGCTTGATTAAATAATTGTTCTGCCTCTGAATAACGCGCTTCTTGTACGTAAAGCTCGCCCATATAGCCTTGTGCGTATGCAGAAATACGGTTATTGCTCAATTTATTAGCAAGCGTAAGGGCTTCTGTATAACGTTGATAAGCAAGCAGACGTTCATTGCTAGATTGCGCTAGTTGTCCTAAGGTAATTAAATTAAATGCTTTATCATAATTATCAGGCAGTGATGCATTAATTTTTAAGGCTTTTTCAAATAACACTTGTGCATCATTAAAGTTTTTCTGCTCAATGTACAACTGAATTTGATTATTTAAAACATTTGCTAATAATAAATTATCGCCACTTCGCTCTGCTAGTAATGCACTTTCCTGATAAATTTCTAACGCATGTAAATAATCTTGTTGTAGTGCAAAGACATTACCCAAATTGTTTAATAATTCTGCCAATAATGCAGGGTTATTTAAAGGGCGGGCAAGATTAACGCTTTCAGTTACTAATTCACTGGCTTGAGAAATTTCACGATTAGCGAGATATAACATTCCTAATTGATTTAATACTAAGGCATAACGTTCAGCGTCATTACTTTGTTTGGCTAAATCCAACACTTTATGCAAAGTATCATTTGCCGTTTGGTATAACCCTAAAGCTTGATAGGCATAATTCAATTGTAATGCTGTATCAATGGCCGCTAATGTTTGTTTTTCTTGTAATAACGCAGATAATGCTAATTCCCACTGTTGTACTGCCTCTTCAAACTGTCCTGCTTGAAAAGCCGTTTGCCCATTTTCTTGCCAATCTTCAGCAAGTGCATAACTATTTGTCCAAAATCCAAAGCTTAAAAGTAAAATATATAGAAAACGGCACATAATAAATCCTTTGTGAATGCAAGCAGTTAATTATTTTCCGCGTAAATACACATCGTCATTAAAACTACCTATCCATTGTGGGCGAAAAGTAACCAATAATGTAACAACAGCACCATTAAGAAAGGCTTCAGGAAACAACATAACAATAATAAATAAGGGTTGTTCACCTAAGTCTGTCATCGTGTAAGTTTGGCTGAGTAATAAAATACCTAACCCTGATAATCGACTGAATAACATGGCTAATGCCCCACCTGCAAAAGCACAAACATAAATATAGACAAAAAAATGCTTGGGAAATAAATAATAGGTTATCCAGTAAATGAGATAAGTCGCTAACGCAGGAATTACGCCATTGCATAAAACATTTAGCGAAAAACTCCCCCATTCAGCTTGTCCCATCAGGGTAACACCTAACTGAGCAATACTGGCGCAGATAACTGCAAATTGCCAACCAAACATTAAAGTAACCGTTGTGACCAGCAAAAAATGAAATTCCATTCCCGGTGTAATGCCTGCACGCATTAGCCATAAAAGCCATAAAATTAAACAACTCGCAAATAAAACATGGGTATCCTTGTTGTCCCATAAATGCCACCAAGCTGCCTGCCAACAGGCTCGAATCAAGATGACAAAATACACAATATGCCCCAGCCATAACCACTCTAAAGGCATTAATTCTACAGAAAAATTCATAAATGCAGTCCTTAAAATAATAACTTTGCAAAAATAGCACGGATGCGACTACTTCAAGCGGTTTTATCCATTTTCTTACACAAAATTAAAACGTGTCTGAATTAGGATTTTCAAGATTGTTGGTGTCCGAAAACGCTGGCTCAGACACACATCACTAAAATAACAGCCTCTTGGTAAAGGGGGCGAACAATATTCCCTGATAGCCGTGTTATCTCCCTTTTATCTTAACGCCCATTCATTTTTGCAAAAAAACGGTTAATAATAAAATTTACTATAAATATATATAGTTACTATCAAATGCTAACGCAAAAATCATACAGGGGTTAAAATGCGCGCTTACAAGATGTCGTATCACCCTCAAAGGAGATTAACTCATGCACTTTCCCTTACGCCCTCGTCGTTCCATGTTATATATGCCGGGTGCTAATGCGCGCGCATTGGAAAAAGCCCGTATGTTACCCGCAGATAGCTTAATTTTAGACATGGAGGATGCTGTAGCCCCTGATGCTAAAGCACAAGCCCGTGAACAGATTGTTACAGCGGTGAACGAAGGCGGTTATGGTAAACGAGAAATCATTGTTAGAGTAAATGGCTTAGATACGGCATGGGGCAAAGATGATTTATATGCAATTGCTAAATTACCCATAGATGGCATTTTATTACCCAAAATTGATAATCTACAACAGATTAATGATTCTATTGACCAATTGAACGCAGCAGGTGCATCAGAACAACTCCCTATTTGGATAATGGCAGAAACGGCAGCCTGTATGTTGAATATTGCCAGTATTGCCACGCACCCACGGTTAGCAGGCATTGTCATGGGAACATCTGATTTAGCTAAAGAAATACGGGCAAAACATACGGCTGACCGTATTGGCATGTTAGTGCCACTAAGTTTATGTGTGTTAGCCGCCCGAGCGAATGGCTTAGAAATTTTAGACGGGGTTTATCTAAATTTAGATGATGAAGCAGGATTTTGTGTTGCTTGTGAACAAGGACGTAATATGGGATTTGATGGTAAGACATTGATTCATCCCAAACAAGTTGATATTGCTAATCAAATTTTCTCCCCCAGTGGCGCAGAAATTAATCATGCTCAAGAAGTGATACACGCATGGGAAGAAGCCCGTCAAGCAAGCAAAGGCGTGGTGGTGGTTAATGGCAAGTTGGTTGAAAATCTACACTATGAAGAATCACAAAGAATTCTCGCTTTAGCTGGGGCAATCAAAGAACGGCATGGTCAAACCATATAATCGTTGATATTGCTAAAAAATAGCTTATAAAACAACCAGTAATTAAGCACGAATTCATTCGCAAGGTCGTTGTGATGAAACACATCACGGCATTAATTAAACACCGTCATCAACCTGTTATTTTGTTAGTTTTTATAAAGTACGTAGAAAAAATCATAAAATCTCTGATGAATTAAGCGATAATATAACGAGTTTTGAGAATAACAATTTAAAAAATTCAGCCTGTTTTCTCTACGAGAACTCTAAAAATGAGCATTAAAGATTGGGATGAGGAAAACCGTCCGCGTGAAAAACTGTTACAAAAAGGGGCACAAGCCCTAACAGATGCGGAACTGCTTGCCATTTTTTTGCGCACAGGTGTTAAAGGAAAAAGTGCTTTAGACTTAGCCCAAGCCCTGCTTAAAGAGTTTGGTGATTTGCGCAGTTTATTAGGCGCGAAAATTGGGCGTTTTTGCCAAGCAAATGGATTAGGAACAGTCAAATACGTACAATTACAAGCCTGTTTAGAACTAAGTAAGCGTTATCTTAGCCAGTGCTTGCAAAGAGGAGATGTTATGTCTGATCCAGAAATAACCCGCAATTACTTATTAACTGCAATTGGTGGCAATCCTCAAGAAGTATTTGCTTGTTTATTTTTAGACAGTAAAAACCGAGTGATTAGATTTGATGAAATGTTTTTTGGAACGGTTGACAGTGCAAATATTTATCCGCGTGAAGTCATGAGAAAAGCCTTAGAACATAATGCAGCAGCGGTTATTTTTGCCCATAATCACCCATCAGGGGTAGCTGAACCAAGTCACGCAGATATAACAATTACACACCGCTTGAAAGAAGTTTTGGAGTTTATTGATGTTAGAGTATTAGATCATATCGTGATTGGCGATGGTTATAGTGTATCTCTAGCAGAACGAGGATTAATGTAATGTCTGGATTCAGTGTCGTATATGTACGCTTGAATAATGGAGAACAAGATTTAGCATGGCTACAAAAAGAATATGGGGGAGAAATACCAACCGACCTCGATTATAAATACGCCCGTGCAACAAAAGGTAAAGAGGCAAATGTTGTTCCCACCAATTTAAAAAGGCTTTCCAACGAACTCAAAACCAATGCGCAATATTTTGGTTTAGAACCAGATAAAGAACAGCTATTTTATGAACATTGGAAAGAAGGGAATCTGGTTCGTGCCCTGACCTATAACGTTACGGTTGGCTGGGAGAAAGTAGAAGGCACACCTGAACTGTGGGAAGCCGATTTTTTCTCTGAACCGCTAAAACAAGGTGCGCAACCACCTGATTTTTCAGCAGAGGATTTTTACTACCAGTTAAAAGTGTATTTTGGATTCCCATAACTAACAATGAAGAAGGTTCAAAAACAATTTGAATCTTCTTTATTGATAGCAACCACTTTTTTAAGTTATCTTTTAGAATCAACCCTTCCCAATGAAACGTCCTACTTCCGCCACCCGCACAACCCGCCAGCCTTCTCCCCCGATAACCACCCGTCCTAAAAAAGCAAAACCGACAGAACCAGAGATTCATAATGCATGGTTAGCTAATCATTTATATGTACTTTTTTCCAGTTTAGGACAACTTGCCCGCACACCGTTAGCAAGCTTAATGACCGCTGCCGTCTTAGGCATCGCATTAGCCCTCCCGACTGGCTTATATTTGCTACTCGAAAATGCACGACATATTAGTCAAGAATGGGGTGGTACAGCACAGATTTCCCTATTTTTAAAACCCGAAATTGACGACACCCGCGCCCAAGCCCTTGCAGAAGAAATTTATCAACGCGAAGGTGTACAAAATTTACGCTTTATCAGTCGTGCAGAAGCCCTTAATGAATACCGCGAGTTATCAGGCTTTGCGGATGCTATTAACGCCTTAGATTCAAATCCATTACCCGCAGTGATTGTGGTGCAAACGACACCACAAATAAACGCAAATACCGAACTATCAGCCAATGATGATAATTTACTGAATAGCTTACGGGCATTACCTGAAGTTGATATAGCGCAATATGACATGCAATGGCTAGCACGCCTATTTGCAATGATGGCAATAGTTCAACGTAGCGTCTGGGTTTTAGGCAGCTTGTTGGCGTTGACCGTTTTATTAGTTATTGGCAACACCATTCGTTTATCAATTGAAAACCGACGTGATGAAATTGAAATTAATAAACTATTTGGTGCAACGGATGCTTTTATTCGTCGTCCCTTTTTATATGGTGGATTTTGGTATGGACTAGCAGGTGGGATTATCGCATGGTTATTGATTACAATAGCATTTGCTTTTTTACAAGCCCCTGTAAAATCACTGGTTAGCTTATATCACAGCGAATTTCAACTGATTACATTAGACCTATTCACAACCTTCAAATTGTGGTTAGTCAGTATTTTTTTGGGTTTAATGGGTGCATGGCTAGCTGTTGGACGACATTTACGGGAGATACAACCGCATTGAAATATCAATGGCGGCACTTTACACCATTACTTTTTCTTAACGTTATTCTTGGATAATAGGCAAAAAAAAAGACCAAATTTCAATGAAACTTGGTCTTTTTTGGTATTCTGTTGGTGGGTCGTCCGCGATTCGAACGCGGGACCAACGGATTAAAAGTCCGCTGCTCTACCGACTGAGCTAACGACCCTAAGAAGCTAGCTATTATAGGACGTTTTTAGAAAATAGCAAGTCTAAAATAAATTATTTCTAACAAATAGATTCTAAAGAACCGCTTAAAATGGACTCGACTGAATCGGCTATCATTCGGATTTTTTGAAAAAATAATACTTAGCACTTTATAAAAAAAACGACTGTATTTTTATATTAATTTTTAAAAAATTGATAAATATCAATGCGAATAATGGCTAAAAAATCATTACCATGCAAATAAGCAAAGTCTAATATTAAAGTCAAGGATATTTCAGATAAAAAAAACTTATGTGAAACATTGTTATAAGCCTATTTCTTTTCTGGAAATTTATCCGTACAATAAAACCCACTTATCGTATTGATAAGCGTTGTTCACAATTACAATCAATAATAAGCATCTCAAAGGAGAATTTTATGAAGTTGACCAAAATTGCCGCTTTAACTGCTGGTGTTGTGTTCAGTTTCGGTGTGAGCACTGTTTTTGCTGCTGACGTTGCAACATCTGATGAAGTGGTTGCCAAAGTCAAAGAAGCTGCTGCTGAATTAGCCAAAGATGCAACCGCAGGTTTAGCCGAGTTAAACAAGAAAGACGGCAAGTTTGTATGGAAAGACACCTATGTCTTTGCTTACGATTGTAAAGGCGACAAGATGGTTGCTCATCCAATGGCCCCTGCATTAGTCGGTCAACCCGTTTTAGCAATGAAAGATAAAGCGAAAGAAAACGCCAAAGAACTGTTCAAAGAACTGTGTGCTGCTGGCGAAGGTGCTAAAGGTGGTTGGGTTGAATATCAATGGACCAAACCGGGTGTAGAAGGCGTTTTCAAGAAGTTCTCTTATGCTCACGCGATTGAAGGCTCTACCATTCAAGTCGGCGCGGGTATTTATGATGACGCGGCAACCGTTGATGGTTTAAATGGCAAACTCTAATTTTTAAACCAAATTAGCTTTTGCAAATAAATAGGCTAGCTGTTTTAAACAGTTAGCCTATTTTTTATTCGACTATTCTTTATTCAATGATAAAAATTTAGGTATAGCTAACGCAACTTAAAAAGCAGCTTAATGTAGGGTGGAATAGCGTAGCGTATTCCACCATAAAACGCCAAAAATAGCTGAGTTTATGCAGAAAGCTTGCACTGTTGTGGAATACGGCTTGCGCCTATTCCACCCTACAATAATCATTTTAAAGTGCGTTAGCTATAGTGCTAAACAAATTAAGCGTTAATGAGAACGCTTGCAAAAATAGTATAAAGACTACTGCTTTCAGTGGTGTTACTCATGGTTTAATGTTTGTCTGAATCAAGAAAATGACTCATCCTTACGATTTGTAGCACGACCTAAAAACTTATCATCGCGCTAAATCTGCGCCCATTGTCTTGGTAAACTCACAACCCCTTGTTCTAAACCTTGTTGACGCACATTTAATGTCGCAACCGCGCTGGCGTGGTCATAGACGTGAATTGCATTTTCACAAAGTAAAAACACATCTATCCAGTATTCCCCTTTTAACAATGCCAATTTGGGGAAAGTAACCCGCACAGTTGCATTGCCTTTGGCATCGCGTTGAATTTGTAATCCATCATGTTGTGTGCCTGCACTGGTGATAAAGCGTCCGTCTGCATTAATCACTAAAACCCCCACGGTGGGCGATGCTAGGCTAATATCTGAAGTAAATTTGACAGTGACACATAACTCACTGTGTAAGCTGAATATATCCAATTTTTTCTCAGTCACACCATCTGCCATAACGCTTACTTCTTTGATTTTGGCAGTTCCTTCAACAAAAGTGCTAGTTGTCGCGTTTTCTACTGGTGTGGTTGCTGTATTTAGTTGGGCATTAACATTTTGCGATAAGGATTCTGTGTAAGCACTGACTACACTGCTTGGAACACCATCCATTTTTATTTGTCCTTGTTCTAACCATATCACGCGGTCGCAAATTGCCTCAATTTGATACATGGAGTGAGAACAAAATAAAATCGTTTTACCTGCTTGTTTAAATTGCATAATCCGATTAAACGATTTGCGCGCAAATCCACCATCTCCCACAGATAAGGCTTCATCAACAATTAAAATATCGGGTTCGGTACAGGTTGCAACGGCAAAAGCAAGACGAACAAACATCCCTGATGAATACGTTTTAACAGGGTGATCCATAAATTCTTGAATACCTGCAAACTCGACAATAGCATGATATAGCTTGTCAATTTCAGGAATGGTTAATCCCATCATCGTACCGTTAAGATAGACATTTTCTCGACCTGTCATGTCAGGGTGAAACCCACCACCTAGCTCTAACAGGGCAGAAACTCGCCCAAGCACATGGCTTGTGCCTTTGTCAGGGCTTAGCGTGCCTGCAATAATTTTTAATAAGGTACTTTTTCCTGCGCCATTATTTCCTATAACGCCGATGACTTGACCATGCTCTATCGTCAAATTTAATGGGTGTAATGCAACAAATTCTTCATGATGTCGTCGTTTGGTTAGAATTTCTAGTAATCTATCAACGCCATGTGCATAATAACTATATGTTTTATTAACATTTTCTAATCGGATAACTTGCATGTTTTCGCGTCAATTAAGGGAGAGAAAAGAAGGCGGGTTGTCATTATACGCTTTCCGTTTTAGATTTCGCGCTAGGATGGAAAAGTTGGGCAATCAGTTTATTATTTCTGTGTTAAATTCGGATAAACAAATTTTAGTTGTGTTAAACAATGTAATCACTGCCTCAATCAAGGTTTTTAATATTAACAGGTACGAAAATTTATCTTAATCTTTTGAATACGTGCTAAGTAATAACCATTTTTCTTTTTTAAACAGATGACATAAAACCATGACAACTATAAAGAATGATTTAACGAGTGTAGAAATATTTGCGATTGTCTTAACTATTTTTACTGCTCGTTTATGGCTTATTGCTTGGCTAGGTAGTCCTATGCCTTTTTGGGATGAATGGGACAATCAAGCGGGTCTTGTTCAGGCTTTCGCACATAATGACTTAACCATAAAATCTTTTTTTGCGCCAAATAATGAACATTATGTGTTATGGGCGCATGTCTTAACCCTTGCAATTGTGCAACTCACAGGGGTGTGGAATACCTTATTAGAAATGATAATAAGTGCTTGTATTGCGAGTATGACAGCGGTTGCATTATTCCGTTTAGTACAGCCTTTTTTAACACCTGTATGGCAATTATTTATTTTTTGTAGTTTAGCCGTGTTATGGAGTCTGCCTTTAGGCTGGATGAATACTGTATGGGGGTTTCAGTCTGCATGGTTTGTTTTATTTTTACTGAGTATTTTTACAGTTAATGGTTTATTAGTGCATCAACCTTTTACATGGCAATGGTGGTTTGGGGCGGTGTGTGGTTTTTTAGCTTTTTTTAGCGTCTCATCAGGTTTTTTTATGTTATTAGTCATTGTATTGTTAAAAATATATCTTGCCATTGTAGATAAAACACAACGTCGTTCACATTTATTAACCCTCTTAATCAGTGTTGTTTTTATCTTACCTTCGCTCATCTTTATCTTACAAATTCCACAAACTGAATTAATGTGGGGAAAAGTAAATACGCTAGAAGAATTTATGCTTGCATTAGGCAAAGCCCTTGCTTTTCCTTGGGTAGGCAGACCATTGTTTAGCCTGATTTTTTACTTTCCTTTTTGCATTTTTATGGTTCGTATTTTTTGGCAACGGCGTGTACCAACTACCTTAGAACAAATCATTCTTGTGTTAGGTGGATGGGGCATATTACAAGCGATTGCGCTAGCGTATGGGCGGGGCAATGCAGTTCCTTATCCTTCTGCAAGACAAATGGATATTTTCTTATTTGGGGTATTGGCAAATATATTAGCATTTTATAGCCTTAGCCGTGTTGAGGAACTGCCCACCCGTTTTATTTTCTGGGTAAAAAGTTATTTTGCGGTATGGTTATTTTTATTCGTGTCGGGATTGGGTTTATTGATGTTGATAAATTTTCCCGTGATGGAAAGAAAGGCGGGTTATAAAATTACGTATGAACAAGTTGTAAAAAACTATGTGTTGACAAATAACCTACAAGTTTTTCAACGGGTTCATTCGCAGTTTGATATTCCACACAATGACCCCGCATTATTGATGCACTACTTGGATGACCCCGTTTTTCGTCAGGTATTGCCCCTATTTTCGCCTGCTACTTTATCAATGGGATTGACAAAAGAATTATTAAATAACAGTTTTATGTTGTTTTGCAGTAGTTTATTGCTGTTTTTTGGGGTAATAACTGGGTGGGGAAGACGTTTAGTGTCACTTGATAAATGAGGTTAGACCTTGATTTTTCACCTCAATGAATCTGGTGCAAATACACACTCAACTGGAGAATATATTAAAAAATGAAGGGTATTTATGACACTCTTAACTTCATTGCTAACATTGATTTAGAAGAACTACTTTTTATTCAAGAACTTTCATCTGTAAAAATAATACTTTCATATCAATGTATTCCAGAAAGTCGGATTGTGTTTTCACTTGATGATGTGCTTCATGTATCGATTTCAAGAGACCCAGAACACAAAGGGTTTGTATTCTTTCTCTGCGAGGTAAGCTTAGCAAAATTAGATACTGGAAGAAATATTTTTTCTAAATTAAATCATGGATATTTGAACTATAAAGGTGAAACATATACATATTCTGAGTTAAAAAATTTGTTTCATTTTCATGCAGAAGGGGAAATAGGGATTGATATTATCTGTCAAACAGTAACTGATTTGCGTGAATTTACTTAACTGTACGACAAACAAACATAAAGTGAGTTAGGTGAATGTTTTCGCACTATAACGCACTTTATTCTGGCAAAAATGTTGTAGGCAACCTCGTCCTCCTGCTCAATAAAACCATTCAAGTGTATGAAAGCTATATTTCATACACACTACAAAAAACAATTTTACCAACATGACTATCAAAATTCTCTTTATTTGCAGTCAAAATAAGTGGCGTAGCCCCACGGCGGAGCAAATTTTCTCGGAAAATAGTGCCGTAGAATGTTTGTCTGCGGGGTTAAATCATGATGCGGAAAATCCACTGACACCTGAATTAGTGAGTTGGGCAGAAATTATTTTTGTGATGGAACGCAAGCATAAAGAAAAACTTTCGACAAACTATCAAGCGCAGTTATTAAATACCCGCATTATTTGTTTAAATATTAAAGATAATTATAAATTTATGCAGCCTGAGTTAATAAAATTGCTCAAGTCGAAAGTCACTCCATTTTTGCCACCAATTTAAGTGCATAACCGTTAATCTTTACGCGTCCAATAAAAAAAGCCTCATCAATAATTTGATGGGGCTTTATCATTCTAATAGAACTACTTTTTCCACACAGGTTGACGTTTTTGTATAAACGCATCAATCCCTTCTTTTGCATCATCATCCATGATATTGCACACCATCACCTCTGCTGCATAGCGGTAAGCATCAATCAGTGGCATTTCTAATTGTTTATAAAATAGCTGCTTACCCATACGGATGGCGGTTGTGGATTTTGCCGCAATGGATTCTGCGAGGACTTGTACGCTGCTAACTAATTGTTCAGCAGGCACAACACGATTGATTAAACCATATTGTAAAGCCGTTGATGCGTCGATAAAGTCACCTGTGAGGAGTAATTCCATCGCTTGTTTACGGGGAAGGTTGCGACTGAGTGGCACTGCGGGGGTGCTACAAAATAATCCTACATTAATGCCTGATGTCGCAAATTTGGCTGTGTCCACGCTGACGGCTAAATCGCACGCGGCAACCAGTTGGCAACCTGCGGCTGTTGCAATTCCTTGCACTTGCGCAATAACGGGTTGAGGCAGTTGGTTAATGGTCTGCATCACTTTGCCACATTGTTGGAATAGGGTGTGACAAAAGGCTTCGTCGTGTTGGCTACGAATTTCTTTTAAATCATGTCCTGCACAAAAGGCTTTGCCTTCGGCGGCAATAATCACGACGTTGATGTGTTCCTCTTTGGCAATAAGGTCTAATTCTGTTTGTAACGCATGAAGCATTGCTTGGGAAAGGGCATTGTATTGTTTGGGACGATTTAACGTTAAGGTGGTGATACCTTGTGCATCTTGGCGGTGTAAATAAGGTTGTTGTTCGAGGTCTAAAACGGCACTCATGTGTTATGTTCTCCTTTGGATTAATAATTTCTGCCTGTCTTTAATGTTCAAAAGGACTGCTAGTCTTTTAAAGATTAGCAGTCCTTATTACTTAATGAAAAGGCAATGGATTAAACGACTTTTGCTTTATCGCGTAAAACAAATTTTTGAATTTTTCCTGTAGAAGTTTTAGGCAGTTGTCCAAAAACAATGTGTCTAGGCACTTTGTAATGTGCCATTTGAGTACGGCAAAACTCAATAATTTCGTTGGCAGTAACGGGGGCTGCATCTTCACGGAGTGTGATAAATGCGCAAGGTGTTTCCCCCCATTTTGCGTCAGGACGCGCGACGACAGCCGCTTCTAAAATTGCGGGATGACGATATAAAACATCTTCTACTTCAATCGTGGAAATATTTTCACCGCCAGAAATAATAATGTCTTTAGAACGGTCTTTGATTTCAATATAGCCATCAGGGTGCATCACGCCTAAATCGCCACTGTGAAACCAACCGCCACTGAAGGATTCATCCGTTGCTTTGGGATTTTTGAGATAGCCCATCATAACGTTATTTCCCCGCATGAAGATTTCTCCCAAGGTCTTCCCATCGGCGGGTACTGGCTCTAATGTCGTTGGGTCAGCAACCATTAGTCCTTCTAAGACGTGGGAACGGACACCTTGACGAGCGTTAAGGCGGGCGCGGTCTTCAATTGGTAAGGCATCCCATTCATTGTGCCATTCGCAAACAACGGAAGGGCCATAAGTCTCTGTTAAGCCATAAACATGGGTGATTTTAAAACCGTTTTTCTCCATCCCTTCTAATACGGCAGCAGGTGGAGCAGCGGCGGCAATCATCCCTTTAACGATATGATGCTTTTTCTCCCGCACGGCACGCGGTGCGTTGAGGAGCATGTTATGAACAATGGGCGCACCACAATAGTGAGTAACTTGTTCATTAGCAACTAATTCATAAATTAAATCGGCTTCAATACGACGTAAACAAACATTTGTTCCTGCAACTGCCGCCATTGTCCAAGGGAAACACCAGCCATTGCAATGGAACATGGGCAATGTCCATAGGTAAACTGCATGTTTTGGCAGTTCCCATGAAATGATGTTGCTCATCGCATTGAGGTAAGCTCCGCGATGATGATAAACCACACCTTTAGGATTCCCTGTTGTGCCAGAAGTGTAGTTGAGGCTGATGGCTTGCCATTCATCTTCAGGTGGTTGCCAGACAAACTCGGGGTCACCTTCAGCTAAAAAGGCTTCATAATCTTTTTCACCCAGTAAAGAACCGCTTTTTGCTTGTTCATCATTAATATCAATAATGATGGGTGGTTTTTCTAAGAAGTGTAATGCACGGCTGATAATGGGGGAAAATTCTTTATCTGTGATGAGAATTTTTGCTTCACCATGTTGTAACATGAAAGCAATCATTTCGGGGTCTAAACGAGTGTTAAGGGTATTTAACACCGCGCCTATCATCGGCACGCCAAAGCTGGCTTCGAAAATAGCAGGCACATTAGGTGCCATAACGGCGACAGTATCACCCTTTTTAATTCCGCGTCTTTGTAAGGCAGAGGCAAGGCGACGACAACGTGTGTATGTTTCTGCCCATGTGTAACGTGCATCACCATGTATAACAGCGACATGGGTCGGATGGACATAGGCAGCACGTTCTATAAAGGTCAGTGGCGATAAGGGAACATAATTGGCATCGTTTTTATCTAGCCCCAAACTATACGGATTCGTGGACATTTTCACCTCCTAAGTGATGTGTAAAAGCATTATTATAAGTTTTTCTTATGAAAAGAAATAATCTTTTTTAAGAAAAAATGAATAAATTCTAGTTATGCGTCAATGAATACCCTGTTTGAATTTAATCGCTTGAAAATAAAAAATCTATTTTAATATTTGCGCATTATAAAAAATTAATACTCACATTTAATTTAAAATTAAAACTAATTTTAATTTCTTTACCGATTTTTATTCTGAACCTCTTGTCATGAGTCGTTACACCGTTTTTTAATGGCACAAACTGTGTAATTGTATTGTCGCAAATTTATGACAGCGACTTGATAAGTGTTACTATATTTTTTCATACAATGGCTATTTTTTAACAAGTGATAAATTTAACTTATTAAGTATATTTAATTTTTTATTTAATGCAAAAAAATATATTTAATGGCGTATTTTTTGCCTTAGTAACTGCTATTTGTCACATCTGTTGTATTTTAATCATAACTAAAAGCAGATGTTGTATTTAAGCCGACTTTTGTTATACATTTCATTTGGCTTGCATGGAGTGATGTTTAACAGTTGTGCTGTCCGTTAGTAGAAACATCCAAAGGATAGTAAAAACAATACTAAATTATTACAATTAATTGCTGAGGAGATAATAATGATGAAAAATAATAAATTAACAACAACGACATTACGTGTTTTAACGGCTTCCTGTTTATTAGCATTGGCAAATGTGAGCCATGCTGAAATCGCCTTGGGTGGTAATAACGGCTGGGAATTCAGTTCTGATGGTAGTATCAATGGCTTTTTAGTCAATGAAAGCTCTGATTCAGTACCTGATAATACGGTTGGCGGTAATATTTCTGGCGAAGACTCTACCCGTGTACGGACAGGGTTATTACCGGCTGTTTTAGGATTTAATATCCGTTCTCCTATGATTGATGGCATTCGTGGTAATGCGCGTATCGGATTGTATCCACAAATCCAAAATGCAGGCACTAAAAACCAGTTTGGTTCACAAATTGACTTGCGTGAAGCCTTTTTTAAAGTAGAAGGTAACTTTGGGGAAGTGTTGGTTGGTCGTGCTTTAAACCTGTTTCAAGGGAAAAATTTACTCACTGACATGACATTATTTGGTGTTGGTGTGCAAGGGGGGGTTAATGGTGGCGGTACAACCTTGGGGCGGATTGGCTATGGTTATATCTATGCCAACTTTAACGCACAAATGCGTTACACCACACCAAATATGAATGGTTTACAATTCTCTGGTTCTATCGTTGACCCTAGCCAAATTAAAGGGGATGTTGCCGCTACCGAAACAGACATGCCTGCTTTTGAAGGCGAGTTATCTTACGCATCCACCATTGGCACCAACAAAATACAAGGCTGGGTGAATGGTTTATGGCAAGAAGCCAGCTTTGCGACAGGTGGCGATGTGAGTGCAAGAGGTCTTGCATTAGGTGGACAATTGGTCATGGATAACGGACTAGAATTTTTAGTCTCTGGTTATACAGGACAAGCACTGGGTTCAACCTTAATGTTAGACACTGATTCGTTAGACAGTGCAGGGGAAGAACGGGATAACGACGGCTTTATTGCGCAAGCTGCTTACACCATGGGTTCTACAAAATTTGGTTTGAGTTATGGTGAAAGTAATGCCGATGAAACTGATGCGGATAGAGCCTCAGGTAAACGCCATATTTCTAAACAAAGCTCTACAACAGCAGGCGTATATCACGATATGAATAAGTGGTTGAAACTTGTTGGTGAATACACCCGCGCAGAAAATGAATGGTATGGTGATGGCAGTAATCAAAAAGCCGACGTAATCAGTGTCGGTGCTTTCTTCCTTTGGTAAACTGTTAGCAGGGAGCGCAGGCAACCACTATACGCTTTTTATTATGAATCTTAGAAATACATAATAGGCGTATAGATTGCCACTCCCAAATAATAACTTTTTCCCCTACCAAAGAACCTCATGCCATGCAAGTCTTCAAACGCTCGATTACCACTATAGCCTTATTCTCCCTGCTTTTTTCCACCATAACTGCGACGGCATTCACCTTATTTAATCAAGATGATACTTATCTTTGGCGATTTAAAGATGAACAATATGTCCGTCTTGAAACCAATGAAGGCGCGAGTGCTAATCAACATCCTGTCAACTTTACCACTGAGCAACTACGGCAGATTCTCGCGTCCTTAAAAGTAGAACGCGACAACGTCACGATTCCCATTTTTGAAGAAAAAGAATTAGCTATTCTCAATCCCGCGATAACAACGGGTTTAAGTCGCGCCAACCCAATGCAAGATGTGACGTTTGCTGTTATTGGAATGCACACGGGTTTAATTACCAATGAAAATCGGGTAACGACAGGACGCGTGTTTTATCAAGAGGGTCAATTACACCTTATTTTTGGATTACTCCACGGTGAAATTGATTATACCCAAGACCGTCGCCTATACCCCTTTCTAGCAGGCAGTCGTCAACATGCACCAACACATGCTTGGCGAATTGTCCCACAAACAGGGTTAAACATTGCGGCTAATGCCTCGCACACGGTAGCCATTGATGTTAATGGTTTTATAAAAAACATTCAGCAACAAGCCTTAAACCGTGCAATGCCTGAAAAATTAGCAACAGAAACCCAAAAAGTCAGTGTAGAAACAGCCCGTTTAACCGAAGAAGTTTCCCAACTGAAAGAAGAAGTACAAACCCTAAAACAACAACCGAGCGGAAAAAAACCAGTCTCCGTTGAACCAGAAGCACATCAACTAAAACAAGCCGTTTCGCAACTACAACAAGAAGTCAAAACCCTCAAACAAACACCTGTTACACCCGTAACAACTTCAAGCAATCTCTCCGCAACCCAAATTGAAACCCGTTTGCAAACCTTAAAAACCCTACGTGAAAAAAATTTAATTACCGAAGCGGAATATCAACAAAAACGCAAACAGATTTTAGATGCTTTATAAGCTATCTCCAACCTAATAATTTTCCTAAAAACTAGCCGATTTTTACAAAAACTCGGCTAGCTCCCCTCATCAAGTGTAAATGTCTGAGAATGACTGATACACAATGATTTCTGATCCGAAATAACCATGATTATGGCATACTATATGATTTAAGTTATTTTGCCATGAGGTAATACAATGGATTTCTTAATTCAAAACGCTTGGGCTGAAGGTGCGGCAACTCCTGCAGGGAGTGGTTTTGCAAGCCTAATTCCGTTAGTTATTTTATTTGTGGTGTTTTACTTCTTATTAATTCGTCCACAAACAAAACGTGTTAAAGAACATAAAACAATGGTAGATTCTTTAGCAAAAGGCGATGAAATCGTGACACAAGGCGGCTTATTAGGCAAAGTCACCAATTTGGGAGATAACTTCATCGCCGTCGAAATTGCCCCTAATCTTGAAGTCAAGATACAACGTCAATCCGTTGCGGCGGTCATGCCTAAAGGCACGATTAAAACCTTATAACTTTCCCATAACTCACTGATTAAAGAATCTGCATGAACCAATACCCACTTTGGAAATATATCCTAATTGGCGTAGTTATTTTTATTGGGAGTTTGTTCGCTTTACCGAATTTATTCGGCGAAGACCCTGCCATTCAAATTTCCCCACCTTACGCCCGTAACGTTACCTTAGACGATACTATCAAACAAAATGCTGAGACCGCCTTAAAAGGCGCAAACCTCAGTTATTTTGGTGTCGAGTTGACACCTGAACGGCTGTTAATTCGTTTTGCGAACACTGACACCCAATTAAAAGCCTACTCCGTCTTAACTGACACCATGAAAGGCTATATTGTCGCCCAAAATCTTGCACCTGCAACCCCTGCTTGGTTATCTGCATTAGGCGCAAAACCTATGTATTTAGGCTTAGATTTACGCGGTGGTGTGCATTTTTTAATGCAAGTGGATATGAAAGCGGCTATTCAGCAAGATGAAGAAATTGCTACCAATGATATGCGGACACTCTTTCGTGGTGAAAAACTGCGCTATCAAAGCCTTAGTCGGATTGCAACGGGTGGTATTGAAGTTGTTTTTCCTGATACCGATACCCGCGATAAAGCACGCCAGCTCATTCAAAAAGACTTTACCGATTTAATTATTACAGAAAAAGATACTGTGGATAGTTTTGGCTTACGCATGAATTTCAACGAAAAAGCCATCAAAACCCGTCAAGGTTCTGCTGTTGAGCAAAATATCACCACATTACGTAATCGGATTAATGAATTAGGCGTTGCAGAACCCGTTATTCAACAACAAGGAACAGAACGCATTGTTGTGCAACTACCGGGAGTACAAGATACGGCGCGCGCTAAAGAAATCTTAGGGGCAACCGCAACATTAGAATTCCGTTTAGTTGAGGGAACACCCAGTGAATGGGCAGAAGCGCAACGCTCGAATAAAATCCCACTCAATGCCCGTTTATACGACCGTCGTGATGGTTCACCTATTCTTTTAAAACGTAATGTGATTGTTACAGGTGACCAAATCAGTGGCGCGGCAGCAACTATTGACCAACGCAGTGGTAGCCCTGCAGCCAGCGTTAAACTCAACAGCAAGGGTGCAGATCGGATGTTTGAAACCACTCGTGAAAACGTGGGCAAACCCATGGCGGTGGTATTTATTGAATATAAAACGGAATCTACTAAAGGAGCGGATGGGCAAGAGATTAAAACCCGCCGTAAAGTAGAAGAAGTGATTAACGTTGCAACGATTCAAGAAGCCTTTGGGAAAAGTTTTCAAATTACAGGCTTAGGTTCTGGCGAAGCACATAATCTTGCTTTACTTCTCCGTGCAGGTGCATTAAAAGCCCCTATGGAAATTGTTGAAGAACGCACCGTAGGGCCTAGTTTAGGACAAGAAAATATTACACAAGGCTTTTTATCCATTACGATTGCCTTTATTGGTGTGTTGATATTTATGGCTGTGCGTTATCACATCTTTGGTATTGTCGCTAATGTTGCGTTGTTAATGAACGTGGTGTTACTGATTGCATTACTTTCGATGATTCAAGCAACGTTAACCTTACCGGGATTGGCGGGTATTGTGTTGACATTAGGGATGGCTGTTGATGCAAACGTCTTAATTTACGAAAGAATTCGTGAAGAACTGCACAATGGAAACTCACCACAAGCCAGTATTCATGCAGGTTTTGATAAAGCCTTTGCGACAATTGCCGACTCGAACATCACGACATTAATTGCAGGCATCGTACTCTTTAGTTTTGGAACAGGTCCGATTAAAGGATTTGCCGTTGTGCTGTGTTTAGGCATTCTGACTTCCATGTTTACAGCCATCATGATAAGTCGCGCAGTGATTAACTATTTCTATGGCGGCAAAAAATTGACCACATTGCCTGTGTAAACACGCAAAGGACTGACTTAAAATGCGTTTGATAAATAGATTTGATTATAACTATGACTTTTTGAGTGAGAAAAAACGCCGCATTGCGTTGGCTGTCTCTATCGTTATTATTGTTGGGTCATTGCTAACCATTGCTATTCGTGGGCTTAACTTGGGATTGGATTTTACAGGTGGAACACTGATAGAAGTTGGCTATCAAGAATCCATGGAATTATCCACGGCACGGGATAACCTGCATAATAATGGTTTTCCTGATGCGGTCGTCCAGTATTTTGGTACAACACGCGATGTTTTAATTCGTTTAGGTGTTCATTCAGACTTAGATAATAAAAATCTCAGTGAAACCGTTTTGAATTTACTGAAAAAAGACAATGCTAGCGTTGAAATTCGCCGCGTGGAGTTTGTCGGACCACAAGTAGGGGGGGAACTGATAGAAGCGGGGTTACTCTCTATTTTAATTACAATGTTGTGCATGTTGGTCTATGTTGCTTTACGCTTTGAATGGCGATTTGCTGTTGGTGCGGTGTTGTCGTTGTTACATGACCCTGTTTTGATTTTTGGTATTTTTGCACTATTCCAATTAGAGTTTGATTTAACGGTATTAGCCGCTGTCCTCGCTGTTGTGGGTTATTCTATTAACGATACTATCGTGGTTTTTGACCGTATTCGGGATAATTTTATTAAACTGCGTAAAGTTTCTTCCGAAGAAGTAATGAATATCTCTGTTAATCAAACTTTAAGCCGCACAATCATGACATCTACAACCACCTTAATTGTGGTCGTGATTTTATTCTTCTTTGGCGGTAGCTTGATTCACAACTTCGCGTTGGCATTAATTATTGGCATTATGATTGGAACTTACTCCTCTATTTATATTGCTAGCGCGATTACCTTGCTATTAGGGATTAGTAAAGCCGATTTAATGCCCGTGAAAAAAGAAGGTGAAGAACTGGATAAACTGCCTTAGTTTTTGGTCATAGAAATAAGCGTTTATAATATTTATCTCCATTTTACGCCCTATTAGACCTGCTAGATTTTTAAAATCTAGCAGGTTTTTATCAAACCAGAACAGGCTGTGTTAGCGGTACATCCGATGCGTCAACTCCGCAATTTATAGCCGATGTGTAGTAACCAAATACAAAACCCGCTCACGCTGATAAAAAATAAGCTAACGATAATTAAGCTAATACTAACAGACGCATCAGCAACCCCAAAAAACCCATAGCGAAAACCATCAATCATGTAAAAAAATGGGTTGTAATGGGAAATGGTTTGCCATAACGAAGGTAAGTCATTAACGGAATAAAAGACTCCACTAAGAAAAGACAGTGGTAAAATCACGAAGTTTTGAAATGCAGAAACATGGTCCCATTTTTCTGCCCATAATGCCGCAATTAATCCTAAAGCCCCTAATACACCGCTTCCCAAAATCGCAAAACTCAGTAATGTCGCTAAGTTATGAACAGGTAACACGACAAACCACAAAGCGGCAATCCATACGCCAATGCCAACAAATAGCCCCCGAACTATCGCCGCGCCAACAAACGCTAAATAAATTTCCCAAGCTGACAAGGGCGCAAGCAACATAAAAACAACGTTACCATTCATTTTTGCTTGAAATAGACTGGATGAACTATTAGAAAACGCATTTTGAATCAATGACATCATCATTAATCCCGGCACGAGAAAAGCGGTATAGCTTAAGCCATGTACTTGTACATGCGATTCTAAAACTGAAGAAAAAACCAATAAATAGAGTAGATTCGTTACAACAGGCGTTAGAATAGTTTGCATGGTGACTTTGAGAAATCGCCAGACTTCTTTGGCAAACAGGGTATAAAGTCCGCGCCAATTCATACTAGATGTCTCCCCGTCAAGCCCAAAAAAACATCTTCTAAACTGGGTTCTGTGGTTTTTAGGTCGGCAAAATGAATACCTGCTAAACGAATCGTATCTAATACATCGCTGACACGGTCATGTTCGCGATGTAATTGTATAACCAGTTCTGTTCCCTCTAGGGATAAAACCTTGTCATGTAAGGTCTGTGGCAAATTATTAATAGAAATAAGTGGCGTTGTAAGCGTGAGTGCTATTTGTTTGTAAGGATGGCGTGATAGTAAAACTTGCGTATCATCTAGGGCTATCAATTGTCCTTGATTCAGAATGGCGATGCGTTCACACAAGGCTTCTGCTTCTTCTAAATAATGCGTGGTTAAAACAATCGTATGTCCTTTTTGATGCAATAGTTTTGTAAACGCCCACAACATTTGACGCAATTCTACGTCAACCCCTGCCGTAGGTTCATCCAATATGACGACGGGCGGTTTATGTACTAGGGCTTGCGCAATGAGTACGCGCCGCTTCATACCCCCTGAAAGATATTGTAAGTTGGTATCTGCTTTATCCGTTAAACTCAAAATATCCAGTAGTTCATCAATCCACGCATAATTCTCTTTGCCATAACCAAAATAGCCCGATTGTAAGCGCAACATTTCTATGATGGAAAAAAAAGGGTCATAGACTAATTCTTGTGGAACAACGCCAATGATTTGGCGCGCTTTACGCCATTCTTGACGTACATCGTGTCCCAAAATGGCAACTGTGCCACTCGTTGCCTGAACCAATCCACCAATGATATTAATCAATGTGGATTTACCCGCCCCATTTGGACCTAATAAACCAAAAAAACTACCTTGTGGAATGTCAAATTCAACATTGTTTAAGGCAGTTATTTGACGATACTTTTTACGCACCTGTGAAATATGCACAGCCGCTGTCATGATAAAACCTCGTTAAATGCGCTCATATTGGGTTAACGGATGTCAAAAAATCTTGCACGTTGCTAACTTGGGCAAGACTGAGCAATTGGGTGGGTAGATGACGAAATTCGACGGGTTGGTGCGGGGTTAGTTTGCGTAATTCAATTAATAAAGCCAAGCCTGCACTGTCCGCATACGTAATTTTTTCTAATTCAATAGTCTGTGGGAATTGGCTTTGTTTAGCTTGTGCAATACAGTCTGTTAATAAAGCGGGAACTGTGTTAAAAGTCAGCTCGCCTGTAAACCGCCATAAGGTAGGGTTTTCAATCAATAATTGACTCATGATAGATGTCTGCGATAGGGGAAAATAAGTAACGGCTTTAGTCGGATATCTCCATAGAGGAGCAACTAAAGCCGTTAATCTAATAATTGTGTCTTAAATAACTTAGGAATTGGGTTTATTTTCTTGATTGCGACTTGCAATCTTATCAATCAACTTATCAATGCCAATGGTATTAATATCTGTCTCAAATTCAGAACGATAATTCGTTACCAAACTAACCCCTTCAGCACTAACGTTATAGACTTTCCACTCGTTGTTATAAATGAACATGTCATAATCTAAAGAAACAGGTGCTTTACCGCCATAATTAACCTTTGTACGAATGGTTAATCGTTTTGCTTCATCTTCTGCACGCACAGGTAAATAATTAACATCGACAGAAGTAGCTGCTGCTTCTATTAAAGCCGCAGAATAAGTACGCACTAGTAAAGCGCGAAACTCGCTCGTAAAGCGTTTTTGTTGCGCTTCACTCATATTCTGCCAGTTTTTACCCAATACCAATCGAGACATTCTCTCAAAGTCAAAAATGGGTAAAACAATTTCATTCACCAAGGGATAAACCGCCGCAGGATTAGACTTTAACGTGTCTTTATTCGCTTTTAACGCGGTGAGCATTTTTTCAGTGGTTTGTTGGACAAGGGTTTGTGCATCACTGGTTGCATCCGCCCAGACAACGGCTTGAGGTGCGAAAGCTAAAGAAAAAAATAAACTTGCAAAGGCTAGTAACTTTTTCATGCGTTATATCCTATAAAGTAAAATGTTGTTGCATACGATAGGGATAAATGAGCTATTTATCAAGCAAGCATAAGACTTTATAATTGATAATTAAGCTGTTTTTATCCTCACGATATTATCAAGCTACGTGCATGACGTTGTGCTAAAGCAACATATTGTTGAGCTGAATACGCTAAATACTCTAATTCCTCATCACTCAACGGACGAATTTTCTGCACAGGGCGACCATGCCATAAATATTTACCCGTTAGCACCTTATTCGGTGGCACTAAACTACCAGCACCTAACAAGGTATAAGGCTCTAAAATCGCATCATCCATCACAATAGACCCCATACCAATCAAACTAAAATCGCCAATTGTACAAGCATGAAGTATCACTTGATGTCCAACAGTTACCGACTCCCCAATTGTCAACGCACGACCACCCACGGAATAACGTCCATCATGGGTTACATGTAAAATTGTGCCATCTTGCACATTACTGCTTGCACCTATCCTAATTGCTTGCACATCCCCCCGTGCGACCACCATCGGAAATAATGATGCATATTCCCCAACAGTAACTCGTCCAATCACCACGGCTAAAGGGTCAATATACGCAGTAGATGCAATCTGAGGGCTTTCATTTTCAAAGGAACGTATAGGCATAACATGCTTTCCTTAATAAATTGAATAATAAAATATTCATTAGAATACTAACAAAAACGCAACATTCTTATACAAAAATATCAGCTATAATAAGCCGTTTCCTCATTTCCTGATTTCTTCCCATTGCTGACAGTAGGTTGACACCTTTTCATGTTCAAACCACTTCCCCTTTTTATCGGCTTTCGTTACACCCGTGCTAAACGTCGTAACCACTTTATTTCTTTTATCTCACTCACTTCCATGTTAGGTATTGCCCTTGGCGTTACCGCATTGATTACCGTTTTATCTGTGATGAACGGGTTTGAAAAAGAACTCCGCGAGCGAATGCTTGGCATGGCGGCACACGTTGTGGTTACCACTTTTGATACAGGCTGGAACGAATGGCGCGAATGGCGCGACAAACTTAAAACCTACCCGCATATCACAGGTGTAGCCCCCTTTATTCAAGGACAAGGGATGATTACCTACAATCGCGCCGTTTATGGCACGTATTTTCAGGGGATAGACCCTAGCATTGAACCTGAAATTTCCCAAGTCACTGACAAAATGCAAGAAGGCAGTTTAAGCGCGTTAAAAGCGGGGGAATTTGGCGTTGTCATTGGGCGAGAATTACAAAAATCTTTACAAGCCAAAATTGGTGACAAAATCACCCTTGTTGTACCAGAAACCACCGTTACCCCTGTGGGGGTTTTACCCCGTATGAAGCGGCTTACGCTTGTTGGCGTGTTTGAAGTGGGAATGCACGAATACGACAGTGCGTATATTTTAATGCACATCGACGATGCAGCGAAATTAATGCGCATTCCTGATGGCGAAGTACACGGTTTAAATGTGAAATTAGACGATTTATTTTTAGCAAAAAGTGTGAGTTACGACCTACGTGAAAAACTACCTTTTGGGGTAAGTGCGTATGATTGGACATACCGTCATGCAAACTTTTTCAAAGCCATTCAAATGGAAAAGCGCGTTATGTTCGTGATTCTCGCATTAATTGTCGCTGTTGCCGCGTTCAATATCGTCTCAACACTCGTAATGGTTGTAACGGATAAACAAGCAGACATTGCAATTTTACGCACTTTAGGTGCAACGCCACTGACAATTATGGCAATTTTTATCGTACAAGGCACATTAATTGGTATTTTTGGCACATTACTGGGGCTTGCAGGCGGTATTAGTCTTGCGCTTAA
Organism: Beggiatoa leptomitoformis; assembly: GCF_001305575.3. NCBI lineage: Bacteria > Pseudomonadati > Pseudomonadota > Gammaproteobacteria > Thiotrichales > Thiotrichaceae > Beggiatoa > Beggiatoa leptomitoformis. The sequence continues at coordinate 2,597,339 of NZ_CP012373.2, read as the reverse complement.
TGTAGAAACCATCGTGCCTTTTATAGAACACACGTTTAATGTCCAATTCCTCCCCGGTGATGTTTACTACATCAGTGATTTACCCTCAGACCTACAATGGTTTGATGTCTATAGAATTACAGGCATGTCCTTACTGATTAGCCTACTAGCAACCCTTTATCCCGCTTGGCGAGCATCCCGCACCCAACCTGCGGAGGCATTACGCTATGAATAACACACCCTCTACAGACGCAGTTTTACTATGCAACAACCTCTCTAAAAGTTTTAAAGAAGCGGGTTTATTCGTAGATGTCTTAAAACGAGTCAGTTTGCAAATTAATAAAGGTGAACAAGTTGCTATTGTTGGCACATCAGGCTCAGGCAAAAGCACTTTATTGCATTTATTAGGCGGGCTAGATAATCCTAGCGAGGGAGAAGTCTGGGTAGCAGGGCAACAAATCAACTTATTAAGCCCCGCAAAACGGGGAAAATGGCGCAACAAATACCTAGGTTTTGTCTATCAATTCCACCATTTACTCCCCGAATTCACCGCCGTAGAAAACGTATCCATGCCCTTATTAATTCGAGGCTTATCGGTTAAAGAGGCGATGGAAAAAGCAGGCTATTTACTCAACGAAGTTGGTTTAGGACACCGTTTAAAACACAAACCCTCAGAGCTATCAGGCGGAGAACGTCAACGCACGGCGATTGCCCGCGCGTTAGTTACCGAACCACATTGTATTTTAGCGGATGAACCAACCGGTAATTTAGACAAACGCACGGCTGACCATGTTTACGAAAAAATGCTAATGCTAAACAAAACAATCGGCACAAGCTTAGTATTAGTTACACATGATGCAACCTTAGCCGCAAAAATGGACAGAACCCTACATTTAACCGATGGGGAATTGATGACGGAATAAATATAAAAATTATTGGAATTAAAAATTCTGCGCCAGACGGTGGATAAGATGAGCAACGGATAACACTGCTTAACATGGTGGTATCCGTTTAATAAATTTTTTTAAAAGAGACTTTTAGAAAATAGCGTGGTTTTTTAAAAATTGTCTTCAATCAATTGGATTTCTTCGGCGGTTAAACCATAGCGCACGTAAACCAGTTGGTCAATGATTTTATCCGTTTGTTCAATCTCGTGTTTGAGTGCTAAAGCTTAAAGATTAGACAAGCGGTTAAAAAAGACCGTTGCAGACAGCCATAAGATGCGGTCATTCGTTGGGTTGTGTCAACGTGCAGTTTGGATGCCTTGAAGACAGACAGCCGTAAAGTTGTCAGGATTGCCTTTGGAAGGCGAGATGCTGAGGCAAGCATTATGAGACCCACTCCCAATAGTGTATTGGCAGGGAAGGAGACGAAACTGAGTGATTTAACAATATCTTAAGACAGCATGTTGGTCGTTTAGTGAGGAAAACCTTATCTTTCATCAAGAAAATAGAAAATTACACTGGGCTATCATCTATTTCATTAATGATGACAATAAATCACGGCTTCTTTAGCACTACTGACTTTATTATTGTGCTACTTCTATTTGAGTCCATACGCCTTAAAAACGATAATTTTATTACGAACTATGTTTTCCGAACATTTTCAGAATATCCAAATTCCCCTTTTTCTTAACGACAAGTTCAGATTTGTGATTGAATGTACTGTTAGGCACATCTGGTTCTAAATGATTACGAAAAGCGTCAGCCATCGCGTGTAACGAAAAGGTATCCAGTAAATAAGGATTAAACTCTCTCATCTTAGTTTCCCTCATGATTTTAGCCATCACTGAAGGTGAACGGACATGCTTCATCGACCATTCTTCAAAAGAACGGCTACCGATTTCTCTGAATTCTAAAACTTGAACATTTGTGTGCCTGTCATCAGCAACAATATGCCTAAATAAAAGATTTATATTAATTCGAGACCCTTCTAAAAATTGTAAAAAATAATTATTCCCCAAAAACAATGCGCCCGTAATATTCAATTGAGCATTATTTTGAATAGCTTTTTCTAAAATAAAACCTATTTCAGGTGAAGAGCATTTTGCCGTTGCAGTACTGGCATACGACAGACATGATAAATTATGTTCGGACATTTTATTCAATCCTATAGTTAATATAAAATTAAGCTAATTTAATGGGTTATATCATACATAACCCCAGATAAAGAGAAATTCTGTTCTGAGATAAGAAACATCAAGAGCGTTTCTTAAATATGTCGAAAATACCAAATCCCACCGCTTTTTTTGGATTAGCGACATTTTCAGTGATGCTTTCAGGAATACTGTAGCTACGAAAAACATCAGCCATCGCATTCAACGTGTAACTATCTAGTAAGTAAGGATTAAATTGTTTTAATCCCGTTTCCTTCAAAATTTTAGCAATCACACTCGCTGCGGGCACATATTTCATTGACCACTCATCAAAATAGCGGTAACTCACTTCTTTAAATTCCAACAACTGCACATCCGTATGTCGAACATCTAAAGCAATTTTTCGATAGAGCAAATTAATATTTGCACGTTCTCCTTCTAAACATTGTAAAAAATAACCATCACCAAAAAACAAGACCCCTGTAACATCTAGGTTAGGATTATTTTTACGGCAGGGCATCAAAATATTGCCTATTTCAAGTGGTGAATACCGTTCAGTTGCTGTGCTTGCATAATACAAGCGTGAAAGATTCATCTCAGACATAATGCTCCCCATATACAATTGAGGTAAATCAAAATAAGTTCTTCGCCGTCTGTTATCACTATTTAATCGAAAGGGACACTGCGAAAACATCACTAACGATAAGGATAATATCTCTGCATCGGCTCGTTTTTGTTGGAAAGAACTTTTAGTTGCTCCTGCACTTGAACAAGATTGCCGCTCAACTCTTTCACCTGTTCTTGTACTGTTCCTACTGACGTTACCAGTTCTTTTTGAAACGGTGTATTAGTTGCCATAACCGTATTCAAGTCATTTGTCATCGTCTTTACTCGCCCATTAACAGCAATAGATTGCTCATAAAGATTTTTAGTGTGTTCTGTAAATTGAAAAATCATAAACAGCATCATAGCGGTAAGCACGAGGAAACCCACTATTCCTAAACGGCTTATCCACTGCATTCGTAATTCTGAACGAGCCGTTAGCATGTCGCGCCGTTTTGTGGCTTCATTAAACTCACTCATTGCAATCCGATGTTCTCTAAAAATCTTTGTTAGCCCTTGAGTCAGCTCTTCATCTTGCGCTTGCGCTGACTGACTGGTAACAAATTGTTTTAGTTCATCTAATTCAGTTTTAAAATCCGACATTTTCTCGGAAACAGCCGTTAGCAATGCAATGGTGTCATAGACCTTTGCCGCCTGTCCGCAAGCAGGACATTTCACCAGTTTATCCGCATATTGAGCAGGAACTTCCTTGGAATGTTCACAATGTGGACATTTTAAGATGGCCATCTTAATCTCCTCAAAAATGTGGTTTTATTATGAATTGATAGTTTTTTATAATAATTTAGTTGTAGAACATTGCATTAATTACAACCATAACAGCAAAAGTGACACATAGATAAACCCGTTATTTAGCATATTTAGTGCCTGATTAAGCCATTTTCGAGCAGCGTATCAAGATATTTTTTCTCTATCCCCATGTATTACAGAAACGAGAACTTACCCCTCTACATTTTAAAAAAAACGCTCGCTCCAAAATGCTGTTTGGGAACAAGGAAAGAGAATTATTTTAATTGGTAATCCTTAAAGAATATAAGTTACAACGGTTTAGATAATTGGTTAGAAAACAAGACAGTTGTGCTTAGAATGTGGTGATATATGGTCATTCGTTGGGTCGCATCAACGCAAGGTTTGGATGCCTTGACAGATAGCCGTAAAGTTATCGGGATTGCCTTTGGAAACAGAGATGCTGAGGCGAGCATTATGAGACTCACTAATTCTGTTGGTTAATTTAACAACAGGTTAAGATAGCAAGTCAGTCATTTAGAGAGGAACTCCTTATCTTTCACCAAGAAGATAGAGAATCACACCAGAGCTACCTTATATTTTATGAGTGATTACAATAACTCATGGTTTATTTAGCACTATCCGTTTTTAAGAATACTTGGCAAACTTTAAAAATCTAGCTATCATTCAGACTCATTTGTTTACTTTTCCTCTTATCGCTAATGACTATCACTATAGCCGACAATTTTTGTCTTTATGCTCGCTCCGAGCAGGCAGTGTTACGTCCTTCTTCTCTGCTGGTTCTGTCTCTCCTGCTGCTGCCCTAGTTCAGGGCTAAATAGATAACACTCGCCCTTGTCGTTGGGGCAAACTTAATACGCGACAGTTTTCATCTTTTTATTTCAATCAAAACAATCATTCTATTTTTTGGAGCAGAACCATGAGCCAAGATAAACTCATTATTTTCGATACGACATTGCGCGATGGGGAGCAAAGCCCCGGTGCATCCATGACAAAAGAGGAAAAAGTACGGATTGCGAAAGCCTTAGAAAAATTACGGGTTGATGTGATTGAAGCGGGTTTTGCAATCGCAAGCGTTGGTGATTTTGAGGCAGTACGCGCCGTTGCACAGGTGGTGAAAGATTCTACGGTGTGTAGTTTAGCCCGTGCATTAGATGCCGATATAGACCGCGCTGCTGAAGCATTAAAAGGGGCAGTTTCTCCCCGTATTCATACGTTTATTTCAACGTCTGCGTTGCACATGGCGCATAAGCTCCAAATGTCGCCCGAAATGGTGTTGGAACAAGCGATTAGAGCCGTAAAGCGGGCGCGTCAATATACTGATAATGTAGAGTTTTCTCCTGAAGATGCGGCACGTTCCGATGTTGATTTTCTCTGTCGGGTAGTTGAGGCGGCAATTGAGGCGGGGGCTACAACGATTAATATTCCCGATACAGTGGGTTATAAAATTCCGCATTTGTTTGGGCAGTTAATTCGTACTGTGCGGGAACGTGTGCCTAATTCGGATAAGGCGATTTTTTCTGTGCATTGTCATAATGATTTAGGCTTAGCAGTGGCTAATTCGCTTTCTGCGGTGATGAATGGTGCGCGTCAGGTAGAGTGTACTATCAATGGCTTAGGTGAGCGGGCGGGTAATGCAGCCTTAGAAGAAGTGGTGATGGCAGTACGGACACGACAGGATATTTTCCCTTGTCAAACAACGATTGATACAACACAAATTCTTAATTGTTCTCGGTTAGTTTCGAATATTACGGGTTTTCCTGTGCAGCCGAATAAGGCTATCGTCGGTACGAATGCGTTTGCACATGAATCAGGTATTCATCAGGACGGGGTATTAAAAAACCGTGAAACTTACGAAATTATGCGGGCGGAAGATGTGGGTTGGACAACCAATCGTATGGTGTTGGGGAAACATTCGGGACGGAATGCGTTTAAAACCCATTTGAAACAGCTCAATATTGAGTTTAAGACAGAAGAAGAGTTGAATGCGGCATTTACCCGTTTTAAAGCACTCGCGGATAAAAAACACGAGATTTATGATGAGGATTTGCAGGCACTTATGACGGATGTTTCTACGGGTGAAAATGAGCGGATTAAGTTGGTGACAATGCGCGTCGTTTCCGAGATGGGGGAGATGCCTCAAGCACAGATTACCTTGAATATTGCAGGGGATGAGTTGACGTGTGAAGCCAAGGGTAGTGGCCCTGTGGATGCAACTTTCAAGGCAATCGAGCAGTTGGCAAATAGCCAAGTAAAATTGTTAGTCTATTCTGTGAGTAACGTGACTAATGGCACGGATGCGCAGGGTGAAGTAAGTGTGCGCTTGGAGAAAGAAGGGCGAATAGTGAATGGACAAGGGGCGGATACGGATATTTTAATCGCTTCTGCTAAAGCCTATCTCAACGCATTAAATCGGATACTTGCCCCTAGCGAGCGACAACATCCGCAAGCAACGGCATCAATTATCTAACACTATAATATTGTCTGAATCAGGGGTTATAAGCACAAGGGCTTTAATTAGCATGTGTTTAGATTCCTGATTCAGATAGTTTTTATCCCAATCCTGCGCCTATCATTGCTTTAAACATCTGTTCAAATATTTGATAGGGGTCTGCTTCTCCGCCCGCATTGATAAGAATCACGATGGTTATATCGGCATCAGGAATATAACGCATTTCTGTTAAAAATCCTGTATTTCGCCCGCTGTGTCCCCAGACGTGATAGCCTTCAAGAAAGAAGGATTCTAACCCTAAGCCATATTCTTCATCAACATCGCTATCTTCTACCAAGCTCGTCATTTCTTGCATCATTTCATGTGATAACAAGCGTTTTTTGGCTAATAGGGCTTGAATGAAGTGCATTAAATCTTCTGCGGAGGAAACTAATCCACCATCTGCAAAGCCATAGCCACTATCGACAGGGGGCGTGGTGACATTATCAATTTGTCCGTCGCCGTCCCAATCTTCATAACCTTGCACAAAATTAACTTTTTCCTGTATTTCTAAAAAAGTATTTTGTAAATGTAATGGGGTAGAAATAAACCGACGAATTAATTTAGCCAGTGGTTCGTCAGATATTTGGTTTAAAATCAGTTCTAATAATAAATAGTTAGTATTGGAGTAGTAAGAAACAGTACCAATTCTGTCTGTATAAGGGGGTAATGTGTAAACATATTCTAAAATTTCCTCAATCGTCCATTGTCGATAAGGGTCTTCTTGCATAATACTGACGAGTTTTTCGCTCTCTAAATAGTCAGGAATAGCACTGGTATGGTTTAGCAATTGGCGCAAGGTGATTTCTTCACTGTGCAACAAACGCCGACTTACTCTAGGCGGTAACCAGCGTCTAATCGGTTCATCTAATTGTAATAAACCTTGCTCTACAAATCTAAGAACAACCACAGCAACAAAGGTTTTTGTAACGCTTGCAACCCGAAATCGGTCGGTGATGCGCATAGGGATGCGTCGTTCTTTATCTGCTAATCCAATGGCTTCAATCCAATCGCCTTGTGGTGTTGAGACAGCAACAACTGCACCGGGAATTCCTTGTTTTTTAACTTCTTCTTTAAGAATCTGTCGTAATTGGCGCGTGATATTTTTATCTAACAGCATTGGTGCTGCCATCACACTGGGCAACAATAATAGTAAGATAATGCCAATACTGACTGAAAACCTTTTTAGTAACATGGAATGAACTCTTTTCTTGCTAAATATTGACGAGGACTGTCCATTGATAGATGGCGAGCGATTTAAATGAAAAGCAGTATAGGCAAGCATTTTTATTCCGATTGATGCCAATAAGAGAAAGGAAAAGAACGAATTATTATAAGGATTTTTAAATTTAAAAAGTCTTTTTATCAAAGAAAAAAATGGCATTGTCGAAATAATGATTGCTTGCAAATCACCACTTGATAAGTTATATAATTAACCCCATTATGAACAAGTTGTTATGTAATATTATTGAAACAATAAGCCGTAATTATAAAAATCACATAACGTATTTTCTTAAAATCAGGTAAAATTCAATCCTTAAGATGTTGGTAGTAGAAATTCACAAGTCCCGACTAGATAACGACACACTCAATTTTAAGGGGCTTAATATTATTCATTCAGGTTCGGTCATGCCCACAGAAATTATTAGCCATTTTTCGCAACTGGCACTTGCACCCGCTGTTCTTAAAGCTGTTGATGAAATCGGTTACGAAACCCCCTCACCGATTCAAGCAGAAAGTATCCCCCCGTTGCTCGCAGGTCGTGATTTGTTAGGTCAAGCCCAGACAGGTACAGGCAAAACGGCCGCCTTTGCCTTGCCTCTCTTGAGTCGTCTGAACCTTGAATTGAATACACCACAAGTTTTGGTGTTGACACCAACCCGCGAATTAGCTATCCAAGTCGCTGAGGCGATGCAAAAATACGCCCGCCACTTACCCGATTTTCATGTGTTACCTATCTATGGTGGGCAAGACATGGGGTCACAATTACGCCAATTAAAGCGTGGGGTGCATATCGTTGTTGGTACACCCGGTCGTATATTAGATCATTTGGGACGTGGAACACTTCGTTTAAACCAAATTGCTACCCTTGTGTTGGATGAAGCAGACGAAATGTTGCGTATGGGCTTTATTGATGATGTGGAAGAAATTCTTAACCACACACCTAAAGAACGTCAAGTTGCGCTGTTTTCTGCCACCATGCCAGATGCAATTCGTCAGGTTGCCCGTCGTCATTTAAAAGACCCCGTAGAAATCCGAATTCAAACAAAAACCGTAACGGTTTCTAGTATTTCTCAACGTTATTGGCAAGTATCTGGTGTACACAAACTGGATGCATTAACTCGGATTTTAGAAGTAGAAGAGTTTGATGCAATTATTATTTTTGTTCGCACTAAAACAGCAACCGTTGAATTAGCTGAAAAATTAGAAGCGCGTGGCTACGCTAGCTCTCCATTAAATGGAGATATGAATCAATCTTTACGTGAAAAAACTGTTGAACGTTTAAAAAATGGTGCGTTAGACATTGTAATTGCTACAGACGTTGCCGCTCGCGGTTTAAACGTTGAACGTATTACACATGTTATTAATTATGATATTCCGACTGACACAGAAGCCTATGTACATCGGATTGGGCGCACGGGACGTGCGGGACGTAAAGGCGAAGCCATTTTATTCGTTTCCCCTCGTGAACAACGCATGTTACGCGACATTGAACGGGCAACACGTCAACCTATCACACAGATGCAATTGCCCAGTCATGAAGACATTACTGATAAACGTATTAGTCAATTTAAACAATCTATTACTGATGCAATGGCTTCTGAAGATTTAAGTTTCTTCGAAAATATTATTAATGGCTATCAACAAGATCATGACACGGGCTTAAATGAAATTGCTGCCGCCCTTGCGTTTCTTGTACAACGAGAACGTCCATTACTCTTACCCAAAAAAGAAGAAAAACCTTTTAAAGAAGAAGCGAATGAAGAGGGTCGTAGAACCCGCAGCCCTCGCAACCGTAATGAACGAGAACAACGCCCTGAACGTGCAGAACGCTCAGAACGTGCGCCTGCTAAACCGCGCGCAGAACGCCCAGAAAGAGCCGAACGGACAGAAAGAGGTGATGCACCCAGTGGGGCTATGATGCGTTATCGCATTGAAGTTGGTCGGACACATGGTGCGCAACCTAAACATATTGTTGGCGCGATTGCTAACGAAGCAGGTTTAGACAGCAACAATATCGGACAAATCAAACTGTATGACACTTACAGCACAGTCGATTTGCCCGAAGGAATGCCAAAAGACGTATTTCAACATCTGCAAAAAGTTTGGGTATGTGGACAGCAATTACGTGTATCCGTAGACACAGACGGCGCAGCACCTGCCCCCGCGCCTAGCAGAGCAAGAAGCAGCGAACCTCGGACGACAAAACCGCGCGCTGATAAACCTCGCACAAGAACAACCAGCCTAACAAGTAGCACCGACAAACCCCGTAGCAAAACGGGTGGTGATACGTTAAGAATTAAGCGTACAAAGAAAGTAGATTAGTTTCGCTCAGAGATGTTTCAAGCCCTCGGTTAAAGAGGACTCGAAACATCTTTTTTTTTAATTAAAGACGGTCTGAATTTGCGTTTTCAGCCTTATCAAGGCAGTGATTTTTATCCTGCGCAAATCTGAAAATCTTAGGGTTGACTCTTTCTGTTTAATATTGCCAACAGATATATAGCAAACGAGCCATAAAGTGATTTAAATTTAGGATTAGCAGTCCTGACAGGACTGCTAATCCTTCGTATCGTTTCATAGTGCGTTTACTACAGGTTATTTTTTATCCTCTTTTTAGAATACGGTTACTATATAGTAAACGCACTATAAAAAATACAGAGGGTTAGCAGTCCTCACAGGACTGCTAATCCTAAATTTAAATCACTTTATGGCACGTTTACTATGTTTTAATATCACTGCTTCTTTTGCACTACCAAAGTTTTTAAGAAACATTCGAGTAGCGTGGGGCGTGTGACTTATTAGGCTCGTTGTGCTCTATCCAATGTGAGTGAAAGGCTAAAAACTTATTGCATAAAGGTGTCCTGTGGACTAAAAAGACGAATTTTCTATTTTCTCACAGATTTTATCGAGCATTTCATCGGAAAAGTCATTCCGATAGGTACGTAAAAAAATTTGTTTTTTTAATTCTACGCCTGTATAGCCTTGAGCTTGTAAGTTGCTCAGCATTAATTGTCTAGCAAAGTCAAACATTTCTAAACACATCATCATGCGTTCTTCGCCTGAGCGTTGCATGTAGAGTGCCTGAATTTTGGCTGCCATTTCGGGAGATGTGTCGTTCATGGGTGTATCCCTTTCAGTAGGTGCTGAATGCCTAAGTGTTGTGCCCAATCGTGTATATATGCCCAGTCTAGTGTAGGTACAGACGTAATTAGGTTGGCGATGTCTTTGAATTGCATTTCAGAACGTGAATCTTTGAGCCAATCTAGTTTAGAGAGTAGTAAATCTTCTGGACTGACTATCCAAAGAGAAAGATTATTAAAAGTAACGTGTTGTCTGCGTAAAAACTCTTGTTGGCGATAGTGATGATTTTTTCGCACAATACAGTCAATTTTAATCATGCTGTCTTGATGTAATATATTGAACAGGCTTTCGTGAGCAATGGCAGCGTGTGCCATGTCTTCATCAAAATAGTACGTCTCACCCAGTTGTTGCGCGAGTTTGATGACATCGTCATTTTGAATTTCTATCACTAAATCAATGTCGCGCGTCATACGTGGCTGTGCATAATAGCTTAGTGCGACTGAACCGCTGAGCATGTAGGCAATGTTTGCTTGTTCAAGGCATTGGGTGATGTGGGCAAGAACTTGATATTGGGAGTGCATGTTGAACTCAATAATTGTTGGGTTGATTTACACCAAACCCACTACAGCAGGAAATTCAGGGATTGCACCTGCAAAACGGGCTAGAAACTCTTGGGTCGTCAGTTGTTTTTTGTGCAGGGTTTCTACAGGTAAAATGATAATTTCTACCGAGTCATACTGTGTGAAACTTTCGGGAAGTTGAATTGTCACAAAGTTATGTTGGGTTGAATGAATTTGTCTTAGGGCTAACATTAGAGGTTTTCCATTGAAGTAGGTAACAATGAGGATTCATAGGCTTGATTTTAGCAGAAAAAAAGCCCCGCACGAGGCGAGGCTTAAGGATTTGGAAACGTAAAAATAACTTACTGATTTATCATATCTATCGATATGGAATTCACAACGACGATACCGTCTCTGTTCAGCGAAATGTAGGGTGTATAAGCATTACGATACACCCTACGCTTGCTAAATAGTTAATTTCCAGGGACAACTACCACAGCACTTGGAACATTACCATCGCTACGTAAAGTTACTCGACCGTAGTACATTTTATCACCCGCTTTAGCAGCAACCATCCAAGCACCACAGTAGGTTGGGTACGTAATACTGAAATCAAGCTCATCAGTGACTGAATGTTCAGGATATTCCCAAACACCTGCATTTTTAGTAAGTGTCACAGGATGCTTTTTGCGCTCGTCAAGTGTGACTACCTGAAGTTTTGTTGTAACCCCATCACCATAGATTAGCCTGAGTGGAAATAATTGAACTTCCTCAATATTTTCAGTTAGGTCTCTATCAAAGGGCCACCAACTAACATCTTCGTATATTGAGAGTCTGACTTTACCTACTTGGAAAGCGCAAGACTTTTCATTAAGTACTTTATCCACTTGTTCGATTTGTTGAGTGATAGGGTCAATCAATTTATGAGAGTCTAAAAACTTATTTAAGGGCGTTTTATCAAAGATGTAACTTAGCACATACAGTCCTTTGATACTTTCACTTAGACCATCCTGATCAGCCTGTTCCATCTTTACGGCTAATTCTCGCAAGGAAATAATAGCGTTAATTATATCTAACGTATTATCCGTTGTTTCTTCAAGTTTCAGGAGAAACTTCATGGTATTATCCATACCAATATGGAGAGCCATCATGTTGAGAACTAAGCTAACCGTCTCACTTTTGATATTACTGGGTGTAAAGTCACTGGGTAATAATGGACTTTTATCGAGTTCAATCAAAGCTTTTTCAAGATCATCCATGGGGAAATTCGCCCGCAAAGAACTGGAGGTCGATTTTAATTTGCGATTAAGAAAATCTGTTAAAGGATCGATATTGACTAATTTTCTGCTCTTTGCATCTAAACCTAAATCAGGAAAGTCCGCTGTTTGATAACTGTTATTCTTAATACCTTCATAAACAGTGATTCGTTCGTTTGAAAAAGCAGAAATATCCACAGGCGGCAAAGTCAAACTATCTTTATGAATTGTTGTAATTTCTTTTGGTAAAGAAGCCTCAAAGTTGTTTGCTACAGACTGCTCTGTATTGACCCAAAGCCACTGATTACCAAATGAAACAACAACCGCTTTATCTGTTTTCCCTTGTGACGTTTTAAAAATGTAATTGCGGAAAGAGGCAATTTCATAAGTGTCTTTTTGCTGCGGATAGCTATAAAGCCATTCATCCGCACCTGATTTGAGGGCAACATAATGAATAGGATTTGTGCTGAACAGCAGTGGTGATGGGACAGATAATGTCTTACTCGTCGATTGCACCTCGCTCAAATCATCATTAACATACCAAGCATAGCCTTCATTGTAGTCATTCTCAGGGTCAATATACTCAAATACCAGTTGATCCCCGTTTTGATAAGAAACAATGTTGCCATTGAAAGTAGATGCAACTGCGCCATCTGAAAGACGTTTGCTGATGATAATAGGACCTGCATAAGCATGATACTCATTTTCGGAGGACTCAAAGCGGGCAAAGTACATTTTGGGATAATTTGGAAATTTATCATTATCCACTGCATCAAAAGTTACTTCAAAGTCACCTTTGCTAACAGTTTTTCTTGCGCGTTCTGCACCGTAAGTTTCAAAACTGCCCACTTTCAAGTACATTGTACCGTTTTGTGAGAATGCTGAACCGTCTGTTTTCTTGACCGTAAAAATAACCGAGTTATTGACTAAATTGCCTGACAGCGTGAGGGGCGTTTCTGTCTTTTTATGGTCAAAACCAAAATTTACTTCACTTGTATTAAGTGAGTAACGGGGATCGCAGGGAGTGTTGGTTTGTTGTTTCCAATTGCTATCCTTACTAGTTAGAAAATCTGCTACGTTGGAGTTGGTTGTACAAAGATGATTGTTCGTTAGTCCTAATCCACTAATTGCTCCAACATTTACAATTCCATCAGGAATTGTTCCAGTCAACTGGTTATCGTTCAGCCATAACTCTGTTAGATTTGTGAGATTGCCAATAGAAGTAGGAATATTTCCAGTCAACTGGTTATTGCCCAGCGATAAACGTGTTAGCTTTGTGAGATTGCCAATATCGCTAGGAATACTTCCAGTCAACTGGTTATCGCTCAGCCATAACTCTGTTAGATTTGTGAGATTGCCAATAGAAGGAATACTTCCCTTCAACTGGTTATGGCCCAGCGATAACTCTGTTAGATTTGTGAGATTGCCAATAGAAGGAATATTTCCCTCCAACTTGTTATTGAACAGCGATAAACGTGTTAGATTTGTGAGATTGCCAATATCGCTGGGAATCTCTCCCTCCAACTGGTTCAAGTACAGCGATAAACTTGTTAGCTTTGTGAGATTGCTAATAGAAGGAATCTTTCCCTCCAACTTGTTATTGCCCAGTTCTAAACTTGTTAGATTTGTGAGATTGCCAATATCGCTAGGAATACTTCCAGTCAACTTGTTATCGCTCAGCCATAAACGTGTTAGATTTGTGAGATTGCCAATATCGCCAGGAATATTTCCCTCCAACTTGTTATTGAACAGCGATAAATATGTTAGATTTGTGAGCTTGCCAATATCGCTAGGAATACTTCCAGTCAACTGGTTATCGCTCAGCGATAAAGTTGTTAGATTTGTGAGATTGCCAATATCGCTGGGAATCTCTCCCTCCAACTGGTTCTTGCTCAGTTCTAAACTTGTTAAGCTTGTGAGCTTGCCAATATCGCTAGGAATACTTCCAGTTAACCCATTAGAATATAAATTCAAACTAGTCACTAAACCGTTTTGGCATATAACATTTTCCCAAGTACAGAAGTCTTTGTTTTGTCCTCCCCAGCCGTTTTTGCGTGTCCAGGTATTGGTATTGCCGCCCGTTGCATTAAAAAATTTCATCAATACCTCATATTGAGCGGCTACTAAAACAGCTTGAGCAGCTTGTTCTTCACAATCGGGCAGTTTAATGCCACTCTTTTCTTCTACAAAACTGCTCAATTTAGGAGTATCAACACATAATTTTGTACCTGCTATTTGAAGCGGTAAAACCCCATTAGAAAGTAATTTTGTAAGGTTTGTAATACTATTTGGCACAGAACCCGACAGTTTATCATTCCCACTCAGGTCAAGAAGAACTAAGTTACTTAATTGACTTATTTCACCTGGTAAAGTGCCACTTAATCCACTATTTGAGAGCTTAAGCTCTACAACACTTCCACCTCCACATGTTACACCAGTCCAACTACAAATTTCCTTGCCTTGTCCCCAGCCATAAGGATTATTTGACCAATTACGATATAATACCATTAACGCATCATATTCAGACTCAATAATCGTATTGCAAGTTTGAGATTCTTTACCCCAGTCATAACCCCGATTATAAAGTTCATTTAATGCCTCCAATACTTTAGCGTCTAAAGTCGAATAACAAATGTTATTTTGAGACAGATTTATTGTAGAGTTTTTTGTTATTAAATCTACGAAATCAGTTGGCAATGTTGTAATTTTATTGTTACTTACGTTAAATTCAACGAGATTTGCCATCCCTTTTACTTCTGCTGGAAGAGATGAAAAATTATCATAAGAAATATCAAGGTTCTTAAGATTTTCCAAACTGCCCATAGAACTAGGTAAAGCACCACCTAACTTATCGTTGTTTGATAAGTTAAGAGTAACCAAACGTGACAAATTCCCAATAGAACTAGGTAGTTCCTTTATCATATTATTATTTGGTAAATTCAACTCTATAACATTACCCTCATCATCACAAACAATGCCAGACCAATGACAAACATCTTTGTTGTTTTCGTAGTCTTTCCAGCCGTCTTGGTTGTTCCAACTGGTACCACCAGTTTCCGTATACAATTTAACTAATTCATCGTATTCACTAGTACTCACTGTTTTTTCGGGACAACTGACAAGTGATACACTCCAGCTTGATGGGCTTACAAGACCTTCAAGTGATGAATCACAATTAGGAGTAACCTCGACAGTTAACGTACTGTTACTACTAACGGAGTAACCTGTTGCTTGCTTCTCTTTTTTGCCGTCAACACAATCTGTGGTAAAAATTTGACCATCCAACTTAATTTCTATTTTATCCAATATAGTCTGCATGTCATAAGTAACGTAAAGCTTACCACTAGTCAATGGTAACTCTTCTACTGTATAAGAAGTTGGTTTGTTACTGGTTTCACCTTTTCGTAGTAACTCCGTGCACATATCAGGATTAAATGCTGCCATTGAGGTTGCAGGTAATCCCATAGAAAGTAACGTGAGTAAAAAAACTTGACAAATAAAAAATAAACTTCTCAGTCTATTTTTTGAGGCTTGAGGTTTTTGCGTCCTCTTCCTCGCCCATCGATACAGATTCATAATGAATCTCCTACTTAAATTGTGTTGTTAGAAAGATGAGCATATTAATTTCGACACTATTAAGTAAAGGCTTGTTTTTATACTTTAATACAGTTTTTGTACTAAAATTAGTTGGTTGTTATCACTTATAATTTTGCAGTATTTCATTTATCATAGTGTTACCTGTATTTTTTAGAGAGAAATATGCTTGTCATGAGTACCGAAAAAAACAAAATTAAAGCACTTTTTGATGCAAAAAAACGTGAGGGTAAATCTGGAGAATTTACCTACAAAACTGTGGCAGACAAAATGAATGAACAATTCAAACAAGCGGGGGTAAAAGAGAGTATTTCTGAACAACAACTCAAATACATTGTGAATGGACAAACTGACTTGGGTGTTGCCAAAGGACTGGCATTAGCTACAGTTTTGGGTTGTTCTTTTGTGGATTTTTTGCCTGATGAAATAAAAGAATTGGCAAGTTTTGAGACAGAATTAATATTCGATTCTCCAGAAGATGCGAATGATTATTTTCTGGAACACGAAAAAACAGGGCGTGTCATGATTTACTCACACTTTCCCAGTTATATTTACCTAGACCCTTTAGAAAATTTTCAACAGTGCAATGCGGGTGAAAAAGCCAATCACAAGCAACGAATCAAACAACTTAAATCAACCAGTACATTTACCACCGAATACTATGAAATTCAGGTAATTCTTAATTTCATTTTCTCACCTTTTTATTCAACTATTGATAAGCAGGGTAAGTTACTAATTATCAATAATTATCTAAAAATGTTTTCAGTAAAAAGTAGAAAAAATCAGCTCTATTTTTTCAGTTCAAACATGCAATATAGACGCTTTTCGAGTTATCACCTAAATCATATAAAACATACGATTACAATGACCACCCCTTTGGGGAATGATTGTTTTCTACAAATTAAAAACAAGAATTTTTTCGATAAAATCAGTCATTTTATTGAGCTGAGCAAAGATATTAACTTACTCAAACCTGAAGAATCGGTTCTCTTATTACAACGCATCAAGCAACTCTTAATTTCCCATGAAAAACTTGATTGTCAGGCAATTATCGACTTCTACGAAGCAAGCGACGAAAAGCTGCAAAGTATGATTTATGGCAATGTAAAACACCTACTCGAAAAATAACTCATGTGTGAGGACAGGTAAGCTTTTTCTTCGGCAATAACGCATTTAAGAGGGGTTCAACCACTGCCCATTCTGCATCAGTTAGGCTACTTGAGTAAGGACTCATTTTGTTCTGTTTTTTCCTCTTTTACATTTTATCTTAGACTTCAAATCAGTTCTATAAGGCTTAAGGTGGTTTTGTCCGCGTTAAGTTACTATTCTCAAATGCGGGAATACTCGCAATAATTTCTAAATCATTTTCACCGACGGCCTTATCATTCTTCTTCTCTAATACAATCCGTATGGCGTTTGGCAAGCCCTGAAAATCTTTTGCTGACCACTCGTCGAACCATTCTGTTTGGTCTTCATGTGCTGGGTCTGTGTATAAATATTCAAATCGAACGGCATAACCCGCAAAAACAGTAACTGCCTCCGCTTTCTCCAAGTTTTCTTCTGGATTTCCTGCAAAAACAGGTATAATCCGAATGTCTATTCCACCCTCTTTAGATTCGCTGGGCAATAATTGCCATGCGGACAAACCTGCTTGATGCGCTGGCGAAACTGTAGAAATCCATGTCAGCTTTTCACTCTCTCCTTCAAAATAAATATAACTTTTATTTTCTTTCTGATTAATATAAGTATGTGGAAAAGCACCATTCACTGCTCTTTCTAATTGTAATAAAATCAAAACTGCATCTAAACTATCATCTAAGGTATGTGTGGTGCGTTGCCAGTCTTGCATCACAATATACATACCACTGGCTAATGTTGTCATAATAGCCGCAGAAATAACCAGAGCGATTAAAATTTCTAACAGAGTAAAACCTGTTTGACGAACACGCGACATAATGAACTCTTATTGTGCAGAAGTTAATTTTTTCCAACGAATACCGCTGACTAATATCCCTTTTTTCTTATCTGTCCATTGATAAGGTTCTAGTCCTAACATAATTTTTTGCGTTTGGCGTTTTGGCGGTTCAAGTACATCCTCTGTTTCCAATTCCATATTATCCACCTGCTCGGCAGGTAGTTTTGGATATTCAGGTTTTTCTAGCACTTGGGCAACATTTAAAGCAGAACGTAACAGAATAACTTCGTTAATATTCGCTTGTGCTTTAAACGCTAATTGTTTGCTACTGCCTAAAAGGCTTAATAAACTGCCTAATGCTATTGCTACAATTGCCATGGCAATAATGGCTTCTAAGAGAGTAAACCCTTGTTGTGTACGCATAATAAATAACCTACAGTGCTAAACTAACGATTCATCATAACGGAAACAACCCTTAGGGTTAATTAATTTTAGGAAACCTAACAATACCTACTGAGACATTATCATGCGTTATTTTTTCATCTGCTTAATCATTTGGGGGTGTTCTATGTCAACAGTACAGGCGTTACAAATTAAACTAGAGAGTACATTGGCAAATCCCCTATTACTAACCGAACAAAAACAAACTACTTATTTACGCGTTGCTGTTACAGGTTTTCGCTTACAAAAAGAAAATACGAGCCCTGTTAATGTTGCCCTCGTTATTGACAAATCAGGCTCAATGCAAGGGCAAAAAATCCAACAAGCCAAAGCCGCCGCTAAAATCGCTGTTGAACGCTTACGTAAAGACGATATTATTTCTATCGTAAGCTATGACCATCAGGTTGATGTGCTGTTACCAGCAACCAAAGCCACAGATAAACAAATGATTTACGCCGCTATTGATAAAATTGTAGCCGATGGCAACACCGCGCTGTATGACGGCGTGCAAAAGGGAGCGGATGAACTGCGTAAATTTCTCACCCGTAACCAAATCAACCGCCTTGTACTGGTATCTGACGGACTTGCCAATGTAGGCCCTGACACCCCTCAAGCATTGGGTGAATTGGGTGCAAAACTCAGTCAAGCAGGCATCAGTGTAACAACCATTGGATTAGGATTGGGCTATAACGAAGATTTAATGACCCAACTCGCCAAACAAAGCGAAGGTAGCCACAGTTTTGTAGAAAATGCGACCGATTTAACGCGGATTTTTGACCATGAATTTGGCGATTTACTCTCTGTCGTTGCTCAAGAAGTTATCATTACTATTCAATGTGCTGAAGGTGTGCGCCCTGTCAAAATATTAGGCCGCGAAGCCAACATTAACGGGCAACAAATCCATATTCCACTCAACCAACTCTATAGCGAACAAGAGAAATACGTTCTTTTAGAAATAGAAATATCGCCCCCCGCTGCTGACCAACTGCTAACGGTTGCGACAGTCACCGTTGACTACCGCAACATGAGTACCAACACCCTAGACCAACTCACTAGCCAAATCAATGCGCGCTTTACCAATAATCGCCAACAAGTAAAAGACCAAACAAATGCGGCTGTAATGGCTAACGTGGTCGAACAATTAGCGATAGAAAAAAATAAACGCGCTGTTACCCTACGTGATGAAGGCAAAGTAGATGAAGCCAAAGAATTACTACTAGAAAATGCCCAACAGCTTGAACAAGGTGCATCTCAATACAATGCGCCCAGTTTAAGCATCATGAAAGAAAAGAACGAACAAGATGCGGACAATTTGGACGAAAAAAACTGGAACAAACAGCGTAAATTGATGCGTGAAGAACAATACAAACGCAGTACCCAACAAAAATATTAAAAAGCGATACGGATAACACAGTTCTAAGCGATGTTATCCGTTTTAAAACAAACAATTTATTATCGCATAAATACTATAAACCCGAGATAACACCAAGAATGACCACCATCCGCGAACAAATCATTCAACGTATTTTAACGCAATTAGAAACCATCAGCACCGCGAACGGCTATGAAAATACAATTGGTTTAGGTAATGTCTATCGTCAAGAAGCGGTGATTAAACAAGCTAATCCACCCGCTGCCGCTGTGTGGGAATTGGAAGAAGAACGTAAACGCAATGCTTATGGTGGTACAGTTCGCGTGTTAAAAGTTCGCATAGAAGCTATTGTTAGCGCGCCCGTTGATAAACATCCCGCGATGGTTAGCAATGCGTTACTTGGAGATATTGAAAAAGCCCTGATTATTGCGGATGTCTCTTTAGATATATTAATTGATGATATTCAAGATGTGGCTGCGGAAATTGCCCATTTTCCGCAAAATAAAGGACTTGCTGGTGCTGCCATTGATTTTGAAATTAAATATACAACCGAATGGGGCGACCCCTATTCACAAGGTTATTCTTCGTAAAATATAGCTAAATCAGCATGATAACTGTTTTTAAAATTAACAATAAAGAAATAGTTATTTAAAAATAAATGGTTAGCTAAATTGGCACGAATACCACTGCCTGAAGCAGTAGTATAGCTAACGCACTTTAAAATGATTATTGTAGGGTGGAATAGGCGCAAGCCGTATTCCACAACAGTGCAAGCTTTCTGTATAAACTCAGCTATTTTTGGCGTTTTATGGTGGAATACGCTACGCTATTCCACCCTACATTAAGCTGCTTTTTAAGTTGCGTTAGCTATATCCGCCATCTTTCATCCTGCTAAAAACAAAAATCTACATTAGGCAACATCATCCTGCTACTAAAATTTCACCTTTGCCTATGGTTGCTAAATCGCCTGCAAAGCGTTGTACAGGTGCGGAAAATAACGTGGACGGAATACGACAATTCGGGTATTGCAATGATTTTCCTAATAACCGTAAGAACAATAATTCATGTTTACCACAATCGTTGAACGTTGCAGGTAAATGCGCAGGCGGGCGAGATAAAACCACCGTTCCCCGTTGCATTCCATACCCTAAATAACGACCCGCTTGCCCAAACACAGCAATCGTGCCTGCAATCATGCGAGAGGCACAATAATCCCCTGCATCGCCCTCAATCACAATAATCCCCCGCCGTAATTGGTCGCCTACACGGTGTCCTGCATTGCCTGTGACTATTACCCGCCCCCCCCGCATTCCTTGCCGTTCACTCGCGCGCGCAGCACCCAGAAAATCGCCTGCATTACCCTGAATAAATATCTCTCCGCCTCTCATTCCTGCTGCGGCATAAACATCCGTATTTCCAAAGACTTTTATTGTGCCTTGACGCATATCACGCCCTAAGTACGCACCAACAGACCCCTGAATTTCAATCGTACCACCCGTTAATCCTGCACCAATGTGGTCTAATTTATTACAATCAGCATTAAAAATAATCTGTTGTGCATCATCACCCACGACATCAAAAACCGCATCGACACGTAAAAGACGATTCCCATAAGGCAATTCTAATGCGTTGATGTCACTCAGACTTTTATCTTGTAACGTGCTAGGAGTTAATGCAGATAAATCAAGCCGTTGTTGTAGGCTGGTTTTTAAAGTAAAGGTTAATGGATTCATTGCATAATCTCCCGCAAGTGGAAATGATAAGGGCCTAATTTACCACCATAATTTCCCGCACTGATGCGTAACACACCATTTGCCTTACCTAAATCGCATACGGCTTGTATGCCTGCACGGGTAGCATTACTGATTGCAGCATCCGTTAGACCATCAATCACGATTTCTAACACGGAGCCAACCGCGCTATCTAGTTCACTTTTTACTTGTCCTTTGAGCGTCGGGCAAAATGCCTGATTGCTGGATGCAATTAAGCCTTTGTATTTAGAGCCGACTTTAGAGCCAGAGCGCACAACGCCTCCCGGAAAAGGCATAATCACGCCTTCAACCTTGCGCATTGCCTCAATCGCGTGTTCACTCGCTGTAAGGGCTTGTACAGGACTAGCCGCGAGAATTAGAAAGTTCCCCCCTCCGATAGCAGGTGCAATACCTGTGGTTTCTTCGCAGAGAAATTCGCCTTCCATCACGGGAATGCGCCAATAGCGTTTACCACCGATAACTTTGGAGATTTGCCAGCCATCACCAAAATAACGCAGGTTTTTTCCTAATGGCGCGCGTTTATCCGTGTAAATCCCTGCAAAACAGGCAGTGCTAGGACACGTTAAAATACATTGTCCAACCCGATTTTGAATTTGTTTAATCAGTTTGTCGGATGACATGGTAAACAGCAGAATCGACACACCAACACGCCCATCAGGGGTTTCGTCCGCGCTCAATTCGCACTCGATACCAGCTTCACATCCGCAAGCAATCACCGAAGTTGCAAAGCCTGTCATTGCTTGGGCGGCGGTGTAAGCCCATTTGAGGTTATGCGCTGTTACGATTAAGCGGGTAGCTTTCATGGGAAAAGCCTCCGCAAAAGTTTCATCTATTTGTACGCCATTAATTTCCATTCACGTTCCTTTAGTGTTTTTTATTTAACGCACTACCTAGTTTTAGCTATCCCCTTTCGTTAAGGTGTTTCACTTGAATAGCTAAATTAATTAGTACGTTAATATTATTGATAATTTCTAATTATCACTTCGTTAATCTTGCCCCGTCCTTCTTTTTTACTATTAATAAAACGGTGCATTTGCACTGTGTCAGTGTAGTAAATTTTATAGAGTTCTCGCATAAAAGGGGTATCTGAATTAGAATGCATTAAGAGACAATCGCTATTATCTAATTGTTTAAAAAGGTTAAAAAGCTGTTTTTGTTGTTCGTCTAAAAAGAGATGTTGATTATACGCGGTGAAATTTGAGGTTGTGCTGAGCGGGTAATAAGGGGGGTCAAAATAAATAAAATCGTTTTTTTTTGCTAATTGTGCGACATGTGAATAGTCTGCGTGCAAAACCGTTACGCCTATTAATGCTTGGTGAGCAGAGAGGAGTAATTCAGCGTCACAAATGGCAGGTTTTGCATAGTTACCCATAGGGACATTGTAAAAACCTTGTTTGTTGACGCGATAAAGTCCATTAAAACAGGTTTTATTGAGGTAAATAAAACGTGCAGCGCGCATTTCTGTTGTAAGGCTTGCAAATGTAGATTGTCGGTCTAATGCACGGATATCGCTGTAGAATTCGGCTGAATGTTGTTCTTGAAAGTGTTGTAATTGGGTTATCAGCGCGTCAGGATTTTGTTGTACGGTTTGATAAGCGTTAATTAACTCTGCGTTTTTATCAAAAAGATAAGTATTTTTTCCCGTCAAAACGCCGCGTTTACGCAATTCGAAAAACAACGCGCCTCCCCCGACAAAGGGTTCAAAATAATGATTGAAGTGTTGGGGTAATCTTTTTAAAAGCTCGTCAAGCAACCCTCTTTTTCCACCAACCCATTTAATAAATGGCTTAATGTGGCTAGCGGTCGCGCTGTGTTTGTTTGTCATGAAGGTGATGGAATCCACAGCAGACCTTGCAGGGCAAAAGCTAACAAGGTCTTAATACACGGTTTTTAGTCGTGTGGTGTTAAAAGTTGGGCGGGTTCATTCAGTGTTGCATCTGTATTTTCTGCGTGGAAAATAGCAACGGCTGGACGTGCTTGATTAGATGTGGCGATGGAATCTTTAGATTGGTTAGAACTCATCATCCACCATTGTCTAAGACGATTTTGTTGGCTTAGGCGTTGGTTGGTCAGTTGACGAGCGGGAGAATAGCGGTGTTTCACAGAATATTAACCTATTATCTTGAATAACTAATAAAAAAACCTGTCGTAATAACAGGTTTTATGTTGGCTTATTATAGTATGAGGATAGAAACAATGCATTCGTTATATCAACGTTGACAAGGGTACTTTGCTATCATTGATAAACAGAAGAAGAATAGTCGGTTAGTGCTAAAATGATAAGGATAATAATGCGGTTATTGAATAATGACGCATCATAAATCCTGATGAGTTTCGCACTACCACAAATTGAACTGACAGGGTATTAATGCTTACCAAGCGTCAGCAGGGGCGACTAAGCGTTCAACGACTTCATCACCAATGAGATGTTTTTCAAAAATTTCGCTAACATCATCAATAGTTACATTGCCATACATTACCCCTTCAGGATAAACCACAACGCTTGTGCCTAGATGGCAAGGGCCTAAACAGCTTGATTGGGCAATAGAAACCGTTGTGAATAAATTGCGGGCTTGCCATTGACGAAAAAACTCATCAATCACGGGCTTACAGCCACGCTCGGTGCAGGAACCGCGAGGATGTCCCGCAGGACGGCTTTGGGCGCAAACAAATACATGTTTTTGTGGTCTTGGCATAACAATTCTCCAAAAAATAAAAATAGCTCTGACGCTGAATCCTTCATTCAGTTGGCGTTATCGTTATAAACCCCCGTCACCTTTTTCTGATGAAGTCCTGCATAATGTTACGCAAAGCAGAAATTGATTACCACTGTTTTTATAAGTCAATCTTTTAGCGCAGTTATTAAAATAAAGATGATAAATAGGCTATTCCATCAAGGAGAAATACAAATATGCTGTTTTTGGGGGATTCTTTGTCTTTTAATCAACGTCGTTGGTTGATTTACAGTATTTTAGCCTTTGCCTATATGTTGGTTTTTTTTCAACGTATTGCACCTGCTGTTGTTGCCTCTGATTTAATGCAAACCTTTAATACAACAGGGGTTGCTTTGGGGTCACTGGCGGCGATGTATTATTACATTTATACCGCTATGCAGATTCCTTCTGGCGTATTGGCTGATACGTTAGGCACGCGGTTAACGGTGAGTATGGGCGGGCTGGTGGCGGGGCTTGGTTCTATTTTATTTGGACTTGCACCATCGTTTGAAATTGCAAGCATTGGACGGTTTTTAGTGGGGCTAGGCGTATCGGTTATTTTTATCGGGATGATGAAAAATAATAGTGTGTGGTTTAGTGAGCGATATTATGCAACGATTAGCGGTTTAACCTTATTTTTAGGGAATGTAGGCGCGATTTTAGGCGCGTATCCGCTGGCTTATGTGTTGAATTGGTTTTCATGGCGCATGGTATTTGTAGCAATTGGTGGGTTTTCTCTGTTATTAGCGTTTTTATCTTTAGTATGGATTCGCAATCGCCCACAAGATGCGGGCTTTTTATCCATTCGTGAGCAAGAAGGCAAGCTCCCTCATGCCGCTATTCAACGCCATTGGTTTGATGAATTGAAAAAAGTATTAGTCATTCGTGAATTATGGACAGGGTTTTGGATGCATTTGGGATTAACAGGGAGTTTTTTTGCATTTATCGGATTATGGGCAATTCCATTTTTAAGTCATGTTCATCATTTTTCGCGTGATGTTGCATCACATTACACGACAACCGCATTAATTGCATTTGCGCTAGTTGCTTTAGGTGGCGGATGGCTTTCTGACAAGATTAAACAACGTAAACCCCTCTTATTATTTGGTGGATTTTTATACTTATTCGTTTGGCTGTGTTTTTGGATATATCCGACAATAACAGGGCCTTATTTATATTTATTATTTTTACTACTGGGCATTTGTGCAGGCTGTTTTGTTTTAGTTTTCACGGTTGCAAAAGAGCTTGTTCCTCCTGCATTAGCAGGCATGGGAATTAGTTTGGTCAATACGGGTTTATTTTTAGGCGCGGCGATTACCCAACCCTTATTTGGCTGGTTGTTAGATTTCCAGTGGAATGGTGCGATGAATGGCGATGCCCGCATTTATACCATTGATAACTATCAAATAGCTATGTCGTTAATGTTAGGATTTGCAAGCATTGCGTTAATCAGTGCGATGAGAGTCGTAGAAACCTATCGGAAAATATAACGTTTATATGGTTGACATTGTTCTGTCACTGCTTGCCGTTACTATAACCCCGTGTGGTTTAGTCTTAGGCTAAATCGCTAATAGTAATTTTATTATATAGTTACAATTAGGCTATTACTTTTTAGGATATTGACAGAATGACATCAATTGTTAAAGGTATTGTTACCGCTGGTTTATTGTCTGTTAGTGCGACAGCAATGGCGATTCCAGACATCGGTTCGCGTGAATATAAGCTATTATTAAACCCCACGTTATTTAATGGCACCACGCCTGAAGTAGCGGTAACTGCATATTGGACGGATTTACGCGCACTGATTCAATCTAGCATTAACCGCAGTTATAGCGGTAATTTCACGGTGGATAAAGTTCGCACCGTGAAATTTTACGATACGCCAAATACGTGCCGATTACGTACTAATGACCTAATTTTTCGTGAACGGGTGGAAAATGGACAACGGGAAGTAACTTTAAAATACCGTTCCCCTGACCGTTACGTCGCTGGTTATCAAGACATGCACGGCAGTAGCAGCAGTGCAGAAACCAAGTTTGAAGAAGATATAGGCGCGCCATACGTTGTCAGTTATTCTCATTCCACCACACAAGGGATTAGTAGCAGTAAGAACTTGAATAATATGGATGACCCTATCGGTTTATTTCCCGGTATTAGCAGTTATCAATTTGACCCTAACGAAGCGATGGTATTAGTGGGGGGATTGAGCATTAGCGAGGTTGTTTATAGTGGTGCAACAGTGGACCTAGGGGCAAAAGTCGCTACGTTTGATTTAACCTTGTGGTATTTGTCTAGTGCTAGCACAACACCTGTTGCGGCAGAAATTTCTTATAAATACGCGGATGCAAACGGGGATTATTCACAAAATGTGGTGACACGGGCAAAAGTGTTATTTGAAGCGATGCAAACCATGACAACATGGCAAGCAACAAATGCAATGACAAAAACTAACTTTGTTTATACCTACAACCCAACCTTTTGTAATTAAATTTCTCGTCGTAACACGTCCTATATTTGCTGGTTCAAATAAATAAGAACCCATTATCTTGAAAGGATAACGGGTTCTGCGGTGACTAACCTTCAGGATTAACAACGAATTAAATGATTACTGACAAACGGTATAAACTTTTTTATACTGGTTTTTTTGCAACATATCTTGTACGTTTTGACCATATCCCGCATAAATAGCCGCACCACATAAAGCCGCCGCATTAATACCCGACAAAATATTAAGTGCGTGAGTGCTGGCTAATGTGCCACTAGAATACGCAGGAAAATCATCTGTGTAAGGAACCCAGCTTGTCTTATCGTGGACATACCAAACGTCTCCTACTTGTGCCGCAACATAAATACTGCCATAAGTTCCAACATCTTTACTTGGCACTTGCAATGTTCCCGTTAGGCTTAAACTGTTGGTTGTACCCGTCGCGCTGGTAGTCACATCAAACACATCACTAACTACACTATCAGGTAAGCCAGATAAACCGACGGATGCAACGCCAGCATATCCATCACTGGTTTTTTCTAAAGATAATAGTAAGTTGGAACTATCTCCATCCAAATAATGCATATCAGTTGCGTTGCGGGTGTCGCGTGTACCGCGCGTGTTATAAGGTGCGTTAGCATAAACAACATCCGTTACCGCATCATCAAAAAAGAGTTGCGTTGTAAAGTTATAAGTTGTGTTACCACTGGCATCAAAAACCCGCGCACGAACATGAATATGTGGCGTTCTACCACGATACCAGCCGGGATAAATGCTTTTAAACGTGACTAAACCACTGGCATCCGTTACTTGATAACCCCGTAAAAAGGTTTGTCCAACTGTGCTGGTTTGCCCATTCCCAGAAACATCAGAGTATTCGCCCGCTGCGTCCGCGTGCCATACGTCAATTTGCACATTTTGTGCGACTGAACAGCTACTAGAACTAGCGTTAATAACATTAATTGCCAAGGTAAAAGGTAAACCCTGCAAAACAGAGGCGCGTGTTGTATCTGTGGTTAAATCAGCACGATTTAAATGCTCATCAATCCAATAAGGACCTTCCGTTTTTGTTGGGGACAAGATACATAAAGAATTAATATCAGCCGCTTGCGATGCTGTCAGTAAATTGCGTAATCCATACCCCGTCAAGGGTAATGCCCCTAATACACCAAGAGTGCGTAACAGTGTACGACGGGTCAGGCTGGCTGATTCGGTTCTAAGTGCATCAAACATGATATATTCCTCACTATTACAGACGATTAGGGTAACTGTGGCAACATAAACTGTTTCTACCCTTGTTTGATACAAATAATGATGTACAAATGTGGGGAAAATTTGAGGAAAATGTGAAAGATTTTTGGTGATGCTAAACAGACAAGCAGGATGTTTGTTCTTGGTTTATATTTTTAATAAAATTAAATATTTATTTCTATTAAAAAATTGCATGATATAGCGACTATGCACGGCGGGCATTAAAATCTTTGGCAGTGTCCAATAAAAATCGATTAAAAGCTGAATTCAAGCAAGGATATTTTTTATGTCAAACCCGATAACGCCCAGCTATTTTCATAATGCTTACGAACGGTTTTTCTTTCTCCATGGGCATACTGATGATGAATTTTGTCCACCACAGCTAGGGATATATACCCTAGAAGAAATGCTGTTTTATCACCTACAACAACTAGAATATAAAAGAATTATTTTTTATAACGGACGACAAAAAATTTACTTTCATGATTTTCAATCGCGTCATGCCAGTAGTCCCCATGCCACCGCAGAAAAAACCGCAACACCCAATGCCCCTCGTCCCCGCCAACCCAGCAAACTATGCGCAGGACCCATTGGCTTGCAACGCTTACATACCCGCACCAGTGACGAGCAAGAACCCATATCAAACCCCGCATTACCCCCAATGAAACAAACAATTACTTACAGCTCCTTACAACTAGGACGCATGTCAGATACCGATGTAGTCGGTTTTATCTCCCACTGTATGCAAGAGGAACAACCAAAAACAGCTATTATTTTTACCGATGGCATTGATTTCATCGTCCATTTTGACGTAACCGCCCAGCGCACAATGGCGGCAATGCTCACCCGTTTCGGACAACTGCCCTCAACCAATCATAACCTGTGCCTTTTCATCCTGCCTGATACCAATCCACAAAATATCCGCATGGTTTTGGAACAAAACGAATGGCATTTTTTACTTAACCAATTCTTTGATAAAGATAATACCCCCTCAAAGCGCGTGATTTCGCTAGGCTCACCGCGCCAAGATGAAGTATTGAATTTACTCCACTATTGGCGACTAAAACGGCAACTATTCACCGATTGGCAACTGCTTCCTGCTGCTGTATTAGCCATTACGCGCCAACTTTGCACCAAAGGACAATCGTTAAAATCATTAAGTTATCAACTTTCTACTGCCGAAGATTTAAGCGCGAAAAGTTTAAAACAACTTGCCAAACAAACCGCACAAAAGCCCGCCATTGAACGGCTGCGGCAAATGCACGGACTAGAAATTGTGTTACAAAAAATGGAACGACTACTAGCCCGCGAGCAAGAACGCCTAAATACACAAGAAATTCATGAAGAAAGCAATCTTAAATCTGGTGTCACCCGACTCTTGCCCGTTGTCGCGCTATCTGAAAAAACGGCTATGTTACACGTTGTATTAAAAGGTAATCCCGGAACAGGAAAAACCACCGTTGCCTACCTCATTGCAGAAATTTACCGCGAAGCGGGTTTATTAGAACTGGGGCATGTTGTCAAAGCCTCACGAGAAGATTTAGTCGCAGGCTATGTTGGACAAACCGCCATTCAAACTGCGCAAAAAATCGCTGACGCGATGGGGGGAGTCTTATTTGTTGATGAAGCTTATCGGCTTGTAGAAGGGGGAGAACATGATTTTGGGCGAGAAGCCATTGAAACAATTATGGAAGCAATGTCTAACCATGTGGGTAAATTTGCCGTCATTATCGCGGGCTATCCACAACGAATAGAACAGTTTTTAAACACAAATCCCGGACTACGCCGACGTTTTGGAGAGGGCAATATGCTCACCATTCCCGACTATTCGCCCGAGACATTACAAACTATTTTTACTCAACAGGTTGCTCGAGAACATCGTTACTTAGCCCCTGAATTACAAGAAAAACTGCCGCTTTTATTTCATAACTGGTATCAAGCCCGCAATCCCGAAAATTTTGGCAATGCAGGTGATGTATTAAATTTTTACCAAATGTTAGACGAACAACGCATTATGCGTGTACGAACAGAAAATGATAAACAACAACGGTTTACCCTAAGCCTTGCCGATATTCCTGAGAATATGCGTGCTTATTTAGATGCACAAGATGGACATAATATTAAAACCTTACTGGCTGAACTTGATAAACTTATTGGACTACAACAAGTTAAACAAACTATACGGGGTTTAATCAACGCGATTAAAGTCCAACAACTGCGTGGAGAAGCTGCGCATATTGTCGCGGGACATTACGTATTTAGCGGTAATCCCGGCACTGGTAAGACCATGATGGCGCGATATATGGGACGTGTATTCAAAGCCTTAGGTATTTTAAAACAAGGGCAATTAATTGAAGCGACACGCGCCGATTTAGTTGGCTCTTATTTAGGCGAAACGGCGTTAAAAACTCGACGTGTGATTGAAAACAGTTTAGACGGGGTATTGTTTATCGATGAAGTTTATCAACTTATTGAAAGTAACGAAGACGAATTTGGCAAAGAGGCAGTACAAACCTTAGTTGCAGACATGGAAAATTATCGTCATCGTTTATGCGTTATTGTCGCAGGCTATCCTGAAAGCATTAAAACCTTTTTAAACAGCAACCCCGGTTTACCTTCCCGCTTTATAGGGCATGTATTTTTTGAAAATTATACCGCGACAGAAATGCTGGCAATTTTTCAAGCAATGGCAACAGAAAAACATTTAACGATTGCAACTGACTTATTAACGCAGTTACAAAATATATTTAAACAATGGCAAACCAATACGAGTGAAACTTTTGGTAATGCCCGCGATGTGCGGAATTTATTGGAGGATATGATAGTAAATCAAAACAATCGCTTAGTAGAAAATCACATTATGGATAAAACCTTATTGTATCAATTAGAGCGGGTAGATTTACCAGAAAAATAATAATTATATCAATAAATTACAAGCTATTATTTGTTTTTCATTCAGTGAGTTGAGTTTGATGCGCGGTGCGCTACAGTGCGAAAATACGCACCTAACGCACCCTACATTTGCCTAGGTCTTGCTTAACTCGGCAACTTCTAAGGTATTCTCTAACAAACTTGCAATTGTCATCGGCCCTACCCCACCGGGGACGGGTGTAATCCAACTGGCATGAGCTTGGCATGTGGCAAACGCAACATCGCCAACTAGTTTGCCATTGTCTAAACGGTTCATGCCAACATCAATCACAATAGCATCAGGTTTAATCCAATCCCCTTTTACCAATTCCGCCTGCCCAACAGCAACCACTAAAACATCTGCTTGGCGTGTTTGATTAATAAGGTCACGTGTACGACTGTGGCAAATGGTTACTGTGCAACGGGCGGCGAGCAGTTCTAATGCCATTGGACGACCAACAATATTAGATTGTCCAATGACAACAGCATGTAAACCCGCTAATTCTACGCCTGTTTTTGCCAATAGCGTCATTACGCCTTTAGGTGTGCAGGGGCGTAGCAGTGGCATTTTAAGTGCGAGTCGTCCAATGTTATAAGGATGGAAACCATCGACATCTTTATGCGGTGCAATGTGTTCAATAATAACATTTGGGTCTATATGGGCAGGTAATGGCAATTGAACAAGAATGCCATCAATATTTGAGTCAGCATTTAAGCTGTCTAAAATAGTTAGCAATTCTGTTTGTGTGGTCGTCGCAGGTAAATCGTAATCTTTGGTTACAAAGCCTAATTGTTCGCAGGCTTTACGCTTATTACGAACATAGACTAAAGAGGCGGGGTTTTGCCCTACTAAGACAACGGCCAAACCGGGGGCGCGCAGTCCTTGGGCTAAACGCTGTTGAACGCGCTGGGCAATGTGTTCGCGTAACTCAGCAGCTACGGCTTTACCATCAAGAATTTTTGCAGTCATTTTTTTAAGTTAGGGAACGAGGATTTTAATTGAAGGGTAAACAAGAAGTCATCAAAAACGCTATTCTGTGATTTTAGCATTGATTAGGACGTGAGAACCCATTTGAAAGCGTTAGACAGGCATTTACAAGGAGAAAATAAACAAAAATTGCTGATGAAATAAAATGGCTTGCGCTATTTATAGATTTATTCAATCGCTAACGTGATTGGACTTCAACACAAAATAAGCACGACCACACTATAATTTCTTTGGCACTCGCATCACATTTTCAGAATTAACCAAATTAAAAGATAACAGAATTTAAGTTTTATGATAACAATGGATAAACCGCTAAGTATTTAACAGGTATCACAGCAAATGCTAAACACGATGAAAACCGATAATAAAGAACAAACAACCATTTTACTTGTCGATGATATAGCGGAAAATCTCGCTTTATTATCTGAATGTTTTGAAGGTGCTGGCATGGAAATCATGGCAGCATTAACAGGTGAAGAAGCGTTAGAATTAGTGCGTTATATGAGTAAACCCGACATTATTATGTTAGATGTCATGATGCCCCGTATGGATGGTTTTGAAACGTGTCGCCAGTTAAAATCTTATGCTGAAACGGCTGATATTCCTGTTATTTTTATTACTGCGTTAGCGGATACAGAAAGTAAAGTCAAAAGTTTTGCAGTGGGTGCTGTTGATTATGTGTGTAAGCCTATTCAACGGGATGAGGTTTTATCGCGGGTTAATACACATCTGCATATCAGTCGGTTACAAAAGCAATTATTAGAAAAAAATAAACAGCTCCATCAACGTAATCAATTATTACATTTGTTTCGCAACACGGCGGCTAATGAATTATTTCCGCATTTACAACGGGTAACTGATACAGCGAAATATCTTGCCAGTCATAATCATGTTATTTCACCCGCTGAAATTTATGAAAATGCGGCTCAGATAGAAGATGCAGGGACGAAAATGATACGGGTGATTTTAGATAATTTGTTGAATGAGGATTTATTTCATTAGATTTCTAGGCGCAACAGGGACACCAGCAGTTTAAATAATTTTATTCATCTAAATCAATGTAATATTACTTATTTATGCCCGATGATAAGGATGATTTTGTAACATGCTCCATGCCCGATAAATCTGTTCAGCAACCACTATCCGTACTAAAGGATGTGGGAGGGTTAGGGCAGATAAAGACCAGCGTTGTTGCGCACGTTGTAGGCAAGCAGGCGCGAGTCCTTCAGGCGAACCAACAAGCAGGGCAACTGTTCGCGCTGTTTGCATCCAATGGGCAAGGTGTTCTGATAGTTGTGGGGTGTTCCATGCCTGCCCCCGTTCATCTAGGGCGACAACATGGGCTTGCGGTGCGATAGCTAACAGGGTTTTTTCGCCTTCTTCTCGTTGAAAACGGGCAATATCTGCGTTTTTACCCCGTTTTAATAAGGGAATTTCTATCAGTTGCAAGCTACAACTTGCGGGCAGACGTTTGGCATACTCTTGATAACCCACATTTACCCAATCGGGCATTTTTTGCCCTACGCAGATGAGTTGAATTTGCATCGGCGTTTAATGTGTTATCTGTTTATTGAATAAGCGGAAAAAATTTTCAGTTGTCACACTGGCAATTTTCACAAAGGATTCGCCTTTTAAATCAGCAATATGTTCAGCAACTTGTTTTACATAGGCGGGCTGGTTTAATTTGCCCCGAAAGGGTACGGGCGCAAGATAGGGCGCGTCGGTTTCAACTAACAGATAATCTAGGGGCATTTGGCGGGCAACGGCTTTTAAATCCATTGCCGTTTTAAACGTGACGATGCCCGAAAAAGAAATGTAAAAATTCATATCCATTGCTTGTCTTGCTGTTTCCCAATCTTCTACAAAACAGTGCATGATACCGCCAACTTCATGTGCTTTTTCTTCGCGCAAAATTTGCAATGTATCTGCTTTTGCTTCGCGACAGTGAATAATGAGGGGTTTACCTGTCGCTTTTGCGGCAGCAATGTGGGTACGAAAGCGTTGTTTTTGCCAGCTTAAATCGCCTTCACTGCGATAATAATCTAAGCCTGTTTCTCCAATAGCAATCACTTTAGGATGTTGGGCAAGTTGTATTAACCGCTCGACATCAGGTTCATTGTCGCGCGCGCTATTAGGATGAATCCCGACAGAGGCATAAACCGTTGCATGTTGTTCTGCAACTTGAATCACGGCAGGAATATTGTGTAAATCTACCGCGACACAAAGAAAATGGCTAACGCCCGCTTGTTGGGCGTTTGCAATTAAAACATCGGGCGATATTTTTTCAACTAAATCTAAATGGCAATGGGAGTCAACGAGCATTTTTTATTACATGGTATAAGTGGGTTTTTCAGACTTTAACATTCCGACTAAGGCTTGTTCAATCCGCTCACGGGTTTTGCCGTTGTCCATTTCGTTAAAATGCACACCGATACCCGCAGGACGACCGCCGGGTGAGCCTTTTGGATTAATCCATGCAACCTTACCTGCAACAGGGGTTGTGCCGTCATCATTTAATAAGGTGAGTTTTAAAAATACTTCTTCACCTAATTCATACTTTTTGTCTGTTGAAAAAAATAAACCGCCGCGCTTTAAGAAAGGTAAGTATGAGTTGTATAACATCATTTCATCTTTTACATGCAGTGTTAGCATGTTTTTTGCGCCAAGTGTAGGTTTTTTCATGCTTTTATCCTTTTATTGTGCCCAATAACGATAACCTTGTTTAACCGATTCAAACAAACTATTTTTCGCTTTCAACAACATTGCGTTTTGTCCTTCTGCACCGTCCCACGTGAGTATTAAATGCAATGTTTGTGGGGATTGAAACACGCTATAAACATGAAATCCACCGGGATCAAACTTGCAACCGTCATCAATACGCCAGCAACTAGACTGATTATAGTTGGCTAAATAATCTTGAAAAACCAATTCTGTCGGGCTGATATACACAATACTAGCTAACATCTCATTATTTTGCCGTTGAAATTCGGCAACGACAATTTGTCCATTTTTACCGACATTGGCTAAATGCCAGCATTGATTAATCGCCCGTTGCCGTTGTTGGGTTAGACGTTGGGTTACTGTGCGTTCACAGTTGGCATAGACTCCCATCATTAACGGCTGTTGTGTGCCTAACGCGGCTTTATCTGCATCTGTGAGGAGTAAACAGGTCGTATCCGCACGGGTATTGCCCTCAGCAATTAGAAATAAATCCCCGCGTTGATTATTAAAATTTTGGGCAGTGTCACGCAAACTATTACGATTATTACCGGGTTGTAGCTGTACATAACTAACGGATAATAAACGATTCCCTTCGCACAGTGCTGTCGTGATTTTTTCAGGCGCGCTTAGTTCGTCTAAGGTGAGTAAACGTGAACCGGTGGTATCAGCAAAGGCAAAGCCACTGTTTTCAAATGAGCTATTTAGCGTAGATGGGGTAGTTCCATTGGGGAAAATCCGATATTGCACACGACTATTGTCTGCAATAAACGCATCATTTTGTGCAAGTCCTTGACTAATTAATTGATTTCTTAAAGTAACCGCTTGGTTTTTATTTTGTGCGGTGATTGCAACAATATTTAAGTTATTAGTTCCCCAATAAACCCCCGCATCAAATCCCTTGCTGGTTAAACGTTGTGCATTATCTATGGCGTTAGTTTGGGATTGCATTGAATACAATATGACTAAAATATTAGGTAATTTAGCAGGTTCTATGGTTTTAGAGGTAACGGAGTTATTAATAGGTTCAACCGTAGTTTGCGCACTAGGGCTTAATTGGGTTTGAATTTGTTGGCGTAATTCATCTGCTTTTGCCAAAATATCGCCGCGATTATCAGCAACAACCACAACATTAACAATGCCTGCTTTGGTAAAACATCGAACTAAGGCTTTAAATCCGTAATTTTTTGCATCGCGGACACTGGCAAAAATAGTGGGGCTACCACTGGCTCGATTGATTTGTGCAAAGCCATTTTTTTGTAGTACGTTTTCCGCCACATTTAAACAGGTTTCCTCTGTAAATGTGAGGTCTTCTGCAACGCTAATGCTCATGTAAGGGGCAGCGGCATAACTGCTAAACGATGACAGCAATAATACCGTCAAACAAGCGATAATTTTCATTGTTTATCCCTGTTGTATCAATGATTCATTATTTAGACGGCAAACTATAGCATAGTGTTTGCGCGGGTTGAGGAGAAAATTTAACCATTGTAAAAATCCGCCGTATTTTATGCGTTTTATATAATATGAATAGATATTACAGCTAAATTATTTTTTATTTGTATGGGTTACATGTTTTCTTTCGCATACTGACCATAGAGTCTTGTATGATTTATGAACAATCATTGCGCAATGCAACATTTCATCCGACCACTATGCACACAGAACAGACTCATTCAAAGCAATATTTTCTTAAATTGACCATAGGCGCGCTGGGCGTGGTCTATGGCGATATTGGTACAAGTCCCTTATACGCACTCAAAGAATGTTTTTCTGCAACTAATGGTATCTCCGTAACACCAGATAATGTTTTCGGCATATTGTCGTTGATATTCTGGTCGCTTATGCTGGTTGTTTCTCTCAAATATGTCACTTTCATTATGCGTGCGGATAATAACGGCGAAGGGGGGATTCTCGCGCTAACCGCACTCACGCTACACTCCAGAAAAAAAGACCCACGTAAAGCATGGACTATGATTATTTTGGGCATGATAGGCGCGTCTTTATTTTATGGTGATGGAATTATTACCCCCGCCATCTCGGTCTTAAGTGCAGTAGAAGGCTTAGAAATTGCCAGCGATGCGTTAAAATCTTACGTTGTCCCCGTTACCATTGCTGTCCTTATTGTTCTTTTTGCTTTTCAACGCTTAGGAACAGCATCTGTTGGTGCATTTTTTGGCCCTATTATGTGCGTTTGGTTTAGCGTATTGGCTTTATTAGGGGTCATTTCTATCGCACAACACCCTAGTATTTTATTGGCTTTTTTACCGTTTTATGCAATTGAGTTTGTTGTTAATAATGGAATGCAGGCTTTTTTTATTCTAGGGTCTGTGGTGTTAGTAATGACGGGCGCGGAAGCCCTTTATGCAGATATGGGTCATTTTGGAAAAAAACCTATTCAAAAAGCATGGTTTTATTTTGTTTGTCCTGCGTTATTGTTAAATTATTTTGGACAAGGTGCGTTACTCATTACCAATCCACAAAGTGTAGTCAATCCGTTTTATCTGCTTGCACCCAGTTGGGCAACTTATCCTTTGGTTGCCTTAGCAACGTTGGCAACAGTGATTGCATCGCAAGCGGTTATTTCTGGCGTTTTTTCTCTCACGCGCCAAGCGATACAACTGGATATTTGTCCCCGAATGGAAATTGCCCACACGTCAGAGGCAGAAGTAGGACAAATTTACGTTCCACGAATTAATAGTTTATTACTCATTGCCATTATTATTTTGGTACTGGGGTTTGAATCTTCTTCTAATTTAGCGGCTGCTTATGGTATCGCCGTGACAGGCACAATGGTCATTACCACTCTCCTTGCTTTTATCGCCCTGCGTAAAATGTGGCACTGGAAACCGTGGTTAAGTATGACGGCAATTATCGTCTTTTTAGGCATAGACCTACTCTTTTTTACTGCCAATATTGTCAAAATTCCACAAGGCGGATGGTTTCCAATTATTGTGAGCATCGCCATTTTTGGGCTGATGTTCACATGGAAACAAGGACGCGCATTATTAGCCGAACGCCTAAAAGCGGAAACACTCCCCATTAAAGATTTTTTAAGTATGATAGACCCTCAAAATCCCTATGATAGTGGTGTGTTACGAGTACAAGGCACGGCTATTTTTATGGCGAGTCATCAATTGGGTATTCCGCCTGCACTACTGCATAACCTCAAACATAATAAAGTGATACATGAGCGGGTTGTATTATTGACGCTGGTTGTAGAAGATATTCCTTACATCAAAGACAGTGAACGAGTACGGGTACAAGCATTAGGACAAAATTTTTATCGAGTGGTTGCGCAATGCGGATTTAAAGAAATCCCAAATATGCAACATATTTTAGACCTTTGCCAACCTTACTGTTTATCCTTTGAAGAGTTAGACACCACCTTTTTCTTAGGACGCGAAACACTCATTCCCGCTCAGAAAACCACAAATTCATCATGGATTGCTTTAACAGGATGGCGACAACGTTTATTTATTCGGATGTTGCGGAATTCGCGCAGTGCGACTGATTTTTTTAAAATCCCCTCTAATCGCGTGATTGAAATTGGTACACAAATTCAACTGTAATCAGCAACTGTTTGATAAAAACTACTCTGCCCCAGCACGCACGATTGCCTGTAAAATGTGGTTAATTTCATCAACGACTAACTGTAATTTAGCTTGTGTGCTAGGAGGCAATTGCGGTGTGCTGATAATCACCGTTTGCTTATCTTGATAAATCGCAATCCGACAAGGCATCGCTAACAATAAATCGGGGTTTATGGTGAGTAATGTTTCAGCATATTGCAGATTACAAAAGTGAATAATGAGTGTTGCGGGAAAATCCGTTGTACCTCGTTCACGAATTGCCCTGCCTATATCATTACGTGCAGTAATCCGAAAATTTTGTGCTTCAATTGCATATTCAACATCTTGTACAACATCCGCAAATGGCTTTTGGGTGGATTGGCGAAAAAGTAACGCCTCCGCATAAACATTGCGAAGCGTTAGCGTACAACTGCAAAAGACGATGATGCTTAATAAATTTAACCCATTTTTCATGATGTTTATGTTGGTCATTATTTAATATCTTATGAAAATCATACGGTATCATCGTTTTGATTTAAAAAATTCCCGCTTAAAAATACAAAACCCCTACTGAATAATTGTAGGGGTTTAATGTAAACAAGGGGTAACCTAGTGTTTTTTCTAACCAGATACCACCGCTTTGAGCAATAGCATCACGCCTTATTTAACCCCTCTACCCGTTTCGCGTTCTGGTAATACCTTGCCGTCAGATGTTGTGTTTAACATCTCTTTTAAATTCACTAATCCTGCTGAATACACACCCTCTACCGCCTTCTTTGCATCTTCAGCCGTTGCCGTTGGTAGTGGTAAAAAACTGCCTTCCCATGTTACTAATGATTTATCTTTTTCCGCCGCACTGACTGACAATGTAGCCGTGTAGTTTTTAACGGGTAGAATGGCGGGTTCAGTCTTCGTAAGCGTGTAACTATACGTCATTGCAACAGGGTCTTGACTGATGAGCTGTTCTATCAGCACGGGAGCATTGGGTGCGTTTAACGTCAACACGCGCGAGGTAATTCCACCAGCAGTCGCATCGCCACTGATATCTAATTTACTATTTGCAACAGCAGGATGCCATTTTGGCAAATCATTAAATCCGCCAATAACCGCCCACACTTTCTCAGGCGTACCACGAACCATCATTTCTGATTTAACCGTCAACATACCAACTGTTTCCGCAGCAAAGCTTATTGTGCTATTCACACCTAAAACCGCAACGCCTAATAAGGCTAACCATTTTTTCATGTCATACTCCTCGCTTTTTTAAATGATGGGGAATGTCGCTCGCTCACCGCTTTTATGAAGGCAACACATCTATTTCTATCTGCCCTACGGCTATTCGTGCTTGCACAGCAGGCAAACTTAAAATTTTTTCCTATAGGCTCGCTCTACTGCATCTAGTTGTACCGCATAACCATAAAAACGTAAAGCGATAGTAAGCATAGGTTATGTGAGATGGCTTTTTTCGCACCATAACACATCATTATTAGATTTAAACAACGGTATAAAAAGAGAATGGATAACACCATTTGAAGCAAGTATCCGTGTCATCTCGTCAAAATTGATACCATAAAGAAGTCCGCTATTAAAGCTTAATATGTCCTCAATTTCTGGTAAATTCCAAATTTTGTTAGAATTCCCTTAAATAAAATCCGTTTTTTAAAGAAACACTATAAATTTTGATGATACCTTTCGCTTTTTCTATCGTATTTTTCAATAAAGCCCATCAGTTTTTTGTCTTATGAATCCTTAAGCCCATACAGATAATTTAAATAATTACAATAATATGAACAATTACACTTACTGAGAATCATAATTTTTGCTTATTCTTTACTATAAATTATTTTATCGCATAAATTTGTAAAATTAATGCGTGGTTTGCTATATTTGTAAATGGATTCTTTATGAAGATTCTTACTGAGGATAGCATGACAACCACCAATCAAGAACAAATTATTACAATAATAAATGAGTTAAAACATCAGGATGGGGCTTTGTTACCTGTTTTACACAAAATTCAGGATACACTAGGCTATGTTCCGCCCGAAGCCATCCCACTCATTGCCAGTGAATTGAATTTATCGCGTGCAGATGTGCATGGCGTGATTAGTTTTTATCATTACTTCCGCGATACCCCCGCAGGAAAACATACAATTCATGTTTGCCGTGCGGAGTCCTGTCAGGCCATGAATTCAACGGCTTTAGAGCAACATATCAAGCAAACCTTAAATCTGGATTATCACCAAACCAGCACAGACCAACGGTATAGCCTAGAACCTGTGTATTGTTTGGGGAATTGTGCTTGCTCGCCTGCAATTATGATTAATCAGGAAGTTTACGGACGGGTAACGCCTGAGCGGTTTGATGAGATTTTACAAGAATTATAAGGGGATGGTATGACGATTAAAGTATTTGTGCCGTGTGATTCTAGTGCGTTGTCGTTAGGCGCGGAACAGGTCGCGCAGGCTATTTTAGCCGAAGCACAACGGCGGAATGAAGATATTCAACTCATTCGTAACGGTTCACGTGGCATGTTTTGGTTAGAACCCTTAGTTGAGGTTAAAACCACGTTAGGACGTGTTGCCTACGGCGCGGTGCAGGTAAAAGATGTGCCATCACTGTTCGATGCAAATTTTTTACACGGCGCACCCCATCGTTTGTCACTAGGACGAACAAAAGAAATTCCCTTTTTGAAAAAGCAAGAACGGCTAACTTTTGCACGGGTTGGGATTACCGACCCTGTGGATGTGGCTGATTATATTGACCATGCAGGTTTTCGCGGTTTAGAGCGCGCGTTGCAGATGTCGGGGCATGACATTGTTGAAGAAGTGATACATTCAGGTTTACGCGGTCGCGGTGGTGCAGCATTTCCAACGGGGGTTAAATGGAAAACCGTTTTACACGCAAAAGCCGAACAAAAATATATTGTGTGTAATGCTGATGAAGGCGATTCGGGTACATTTTCCGACAGAATGATTATGGAAGGTGACCCATTCGTGCTGATTGAAGGCATGACAATTGTCGGCTTAGCCGTTGGTGCAACTAAAGGCTATATTTATCTGCGGGTTGAATATCCTCATGCAAATAGAATGTTACAAACCGCTATCCAACGTGCTTATGCAGCGGGTTATTTAGGGGAAAATATTCGCGGGAGTGGTAAAACGTTTCATTTGGAAGTTCGTATCGGTGCGGGTGCGTACATTTGCGGGGAAGAAACCGCTTTAATGGAAAGCATCGAAGGCAAGCGTGGAATGGTACGTTTTAAACCACCCTTGCCCGCTATTAAAGGCTTATTTGGACAACCTACCGTTGTAAATAACGTTATTTCCCTTGCTTCTGTACCGATTATTTTGGACAAAGGCGGGGCATTTTATCGAGATTTTGGGATGGGACGTTCTCATGGCACATTACCGATTCAATTAGCAGGTAATTTACAACAAACAGGCTTGGTTGAAAAAGCGTTTGGCGTGACTTTACGCGAAATTCTATACGATTTTGGTGGGGGTTCTGCATCAGGTCGTCCGATTCGTGCTGTACAAGTTGGCGGACCATTAGGGGCTTATTTGCCCGAATCTTTATTCGATACGCCGTTAGATTATGAAGCCTTCAGCGCAGTTCAAGCCGTTTTAGGACACGGTGGCGTGGTGGCATTTGATGACACGGTTAATATGGCAGCGATGGCTCGCTATGCAATGGAATTCTGCGCCATAGAATCCTGTGGGAAATGTACACCGTGTCGTATTGGGTCGACGCGCGGTGTAGAAATTTTAGATAAGGTTATGCACCATGAGGATCATACGCAACAAATCGCCCTACTCCGCGATTTATGCGACACCTTATTAAATACCACACTGTGTGCGTTAGGTGGCATGACACCTTTTCCTGTATTAAGTGCGTTAAACCATTTTCCTGAAGATTTTGGTGCGCAACAACTTGATAAACAGGCTGCTTAAAGAGAGTTTACCATGTCCACATTGAATGAAAAAGATTTTGGCACCCCAGCCAGTACAGCCCATAAGCTCATCAGCTTAGAAATTGATGGGTTTAAAGTAACCGTGCCAGAAGGCACCTCGGTTATGCGAGCAGCGGCAAGTATCGGCATTGAAATTCCGCGTTTATGTGCAACAGACAGCCTTGAGCCATTTGGCTCATGTCGGTTATGTGTCGTACAAATTGAAGGGGCGCGTGGTTATCCTGCCTCATGTACAACCCCCGTGCATCAAGATATGAAAGTCGTTACCCAAAATGAAAAACTGGGAAGTTTACGACGCAATGTGATGGAATTATACATTTCTGACCATCCATTAGATTGTTTAACCTGTTCTGCGAATGGGAATTGTGAATTACAAGACATGGCGGGCAAGGTCGGTTTGCGTGAAGTCCGCTATGGTTATGCAGGGGAAAATCATCTACATTCGCTAAAAGATACCAGTAATCCATATTTTAGCTTTGACCCCAGCAAGTGCATTGTCTGCTCACGGTGTGTGCGCGCCTGTCAGGAAGTACAAGGTACATTTGCCCTAACGATTTCAGGACGTGGCTTTGATTCTGTTGTATCGCCCAGTCAGCAAGAGAGCTTTTTAGCGTCCGAATGTGTGTCTTGTGGCGCGTGTGTCCAAGCTTGTCCAACAGCAACACTCATGGAAAAATCCGTGCTTGCTAAAGGTCAGCCTGAACATGGTATCGTTACAACCTGCGCTTATTGCGGGGTTGGTTGCTCCTTTACCGCTGAAATGAAAGGCAGCGAAGTGATTCGCATGGTGCCAACCAAATCGGGCAAGGCAAATCATGGGCATTCTTGTGTCAAAGGACGATTTGCCTTTGGCTATGCGACACATCCAGACCGCATTAAAAAACCCATGATACGCGAGAAAATCAGCGACCCATGGCGTGAAGTCAGTTGGGATGAAGCCGTTACCTTCGCAGCAGGACGTTTTAAAGCCTTACAAAGCAAATACGGACGTTATTCCATAGGCGGAATTACCTCCTCGCGTTGTACCAATGAAGAAACCTATCTAGTACAAAAACTTATTCGCGCAGCATTTGGTAATAACAATGTCGACACTTGTGCGCGTGTGTGTCATTCCCCCACGGGTTACGGTTTAAAACGTACATTGGGTGAGTCAGCAGGCACACAAGACTTTGATTCTGTGATGCAATCAGATGTCATCATGGTCATCGGTGCTAATCCTACCGATGGACATCCTGTTTTTGGTTCATTAATGCGTAAACGCCTACGCCAAGGGGCGAAACTCATCGTTGTTGACCCCCGTCGCATCGATTTAATCAAATCTCCCCATGTACAAGCCGATTACCATTTGCAATTACAACCGGGAACAAACGTTGCGTTGCTTAATGCCTTAGCGTATGTCATTGTTACCGAAGGCTTAGCAAATGAACATTTTATCGACAAACGGTGTGATTTACATGCTTACGCAAAGTGGAAAACCTTCATCAGCCACCACCGCCACGCACCCGAAGCGGTAGAAAAAGCCATCGGTGTTCCCGCAGAAACTATCCGCAGTGCCGCTAGACTATACGCAACGGGCGGTAATGCCGCGATTTATTACGGTTTAGGCGTAACAGAACACAGTCAAGGTTCAACAACCGTCATGGGCATTGCCAATCTTGCCATGTTGACAGGGAATATTGGACGCGAAGGCGTAGGCGTAAACCCTTTACGCGGACAAAACAACGTGCAAGGCTCTTGCGACATGGGTTCATTCCCGCATGAGTTTCCCGGTTATCGTAGCGTTGCCGACCATGCCACTCGTGAACTATTCGAACAAGCATGGGGGGTAAGTCTTGAAGCAGAACCCGGATTACGTATTCCTAACATGTTTTCTGCCGCGTTAGATGGCAGTTTTAAAGGCTTGTATGTAGAAGGTGAAGATATTGCCCAATCTGACCCTGATATTCAACATGTTCACGCGGCACTGTCAGCGATGGAATGCGTGGTGGTGCAAGACTTATTTTTAAACGAAACCGCCAAATTTGCCCATGTGTTTTTCCCCGGCTCTTCCTTCCTAGAAAAAAATGGCACTTTCACCAACGCAGAACGGCGTATTTCCCCCGTGCGTAAAGTTATGCCGCCACTCGCGGGTAAAGAAGATTGGGAAGTTACCCAATTATTAGCCAATGCACTGGGTTATCCAATGAACTACAGCCATCCATCGGAAA
The DNA here is from genome assembly GCF_001305575.3 of Beggiatoa leptomitoformis. Lineage (NCBI taxonomy): Bacteria > Pseudomonadati > Pseudomonadota > Gammaproteobacteria > Thiotrichales > Thiotrichaceae > Beggiatoa > Beggiatoa leptomitoformis. The sequence goes on along the minus strand of NZ_CP012373.2, from coordinate 2,553,376 downwards.
TCATGGATGAAATTGCACGTTTAACGCCTACCTTTACAGGCGTAAGCTACGCTAAATTAGAAGAAATGGGGAGTATTCAATGGCCCTGCAATGCTGATGCGCCAGATGGCACACCCCTAATGCACACCAAACACTTTGTGCGTGGTCAAGGCTTATTTGTCCTGACGGAATACGTACCAACGCCTGAACGGACAACCGCAAAATACCCGCTTATTCTCACCACAGGACGGATTTTGTCCCAATATAATGTTGGCGCGCAAACTCGCCGCACTGAAAATGTAGCATGGCACGATGAAGATAGATTAGAAATTCATCCCAGCGATGCAGAATTACGCGGCATTAAAGCGGGGGATTGGGTTGGAATTAAGAGCCGTGCGGGAGAAACCGTATTGCGGGCGTTAATCAGCGAGCGGATGCAACCCGGTGTTGTTTATACAACTTTTCATTTCCCCCAATCGGGTGCGAATGTTATCACAACGGATAATTCCGACTGGGCAACCAACTGCCCTGAATACAAAGTGACCGCAGTACAAGTCATGCCCGTTTCTGTCAGCCAACGTTCCGCATGGCAACAGCAATATGAATCTTTCAGCGAAGAACAATTGCAGTTGTTAGAACAACGCGTCACCATGTAGTCGCATAAAGACCGTTATCTGAACCAGAATTAGCAGAATTTTAAAAACACTGTATTGTCTTTAGATTCTGAATATTCTGTTAATCCTGAACATGCTGATTCAGATAGATTTTTAAAATTGTCTGAATCCGCATTCACCCAATTTCCAGAATTAATAAGATTAATTAATAATTCTATTAACCTAATTTAAACAGCTTGTTAAATCAGAATTAGCTGATGGTTAAAAATATTATTTTTTATCTTTAAATCCTAGAAATTCTATTAATCCTGAAAATCCTGATTCAGACCATTTTTATGCAATCCTATACCCTACATCCCGTTGACCGTTGGCGCGAGAAACAACACGATACATTAAGCGATACAATTGCCGAAGAAACACCGATTGCATTTTTTTACAATGGCTCGCCTTATGTCGTCATGTTAGCAACCCCGCAAGATTTGGCCGATTTCGCGCTGGGTTTTAGCCTCAGCGAGCGGATTATTTATCAAGCCGAAGAACTTAAAGATTTATATCTTTTACCGCAAACTGATGGCATTGAAATACATGTAGAAATACCCCAAGCACGCTATGCCGAATTAACAGATAAACAACGTAATTTAACCGCCAATACAAGCTGTGGACTATGTGGCACTAAAACGCTACTCCAAGTCATTCGTCACCCCGCGCCGATTGGAATAGGTTGCACAATCACCGATACAAATTTACAAATTGCCTTAAATCAGTTAAAACAACATCAACCGCTTAATTTACTCACCGGTGCGATTCATGCCGCCGCGTGGGTTAGCGTTACAGGCGACATTTTACTGCTAAAAGAAGATGTAGGCAGGCATAACGCGCTGGATAAATTAATTGGTGCAATAATCAAAAATCAGATTGATATTAATCAAGGTTTTTTATTAATTACCAGTCGCGCCAGCTATGAAATGGTACAAAAAGCGGCCATGGTTGGCATGAGCATCATTGTGGCGATTTCTGCCCCTACCGCACTCGCTGTTCGTTTAGCGGAAGAAAGCCAAATAACTTTAATTGGTTTTGCGCGGGGAACAAACCATATTATTTACACCCATGCACAACGACTAATACATACAACAACGGAGGAGAACTATGCAAACGGATAACTTGATCAAAATGGCAAATAATATCGGTGATTTTTTCAGTGCTGAACCTGAGCGGGAACACGCTATTTTAGGCATTGCTGACCATATTCAAAAATCATGGGAATTACGAATGCGCCAAAAAATTATTGAACATTATAAAAATGGCGGAGAAGGACTAAACGAGTTAGTTAAAGAAGCCATCGGACGGTTGTAGCGTCTTGTAAAACAAAAAACCCTGTTTTGATTAACTAAAACAGGGTTAGTATAAAACCACTATAACAAATAAATTTTAATATTCAGCAAGTTGATAAATCTCTAATTCTGCCCCGCCAAATACAACCACGTAGAAACCACTGTGTCAGGATTTAACGACACACTTTCAATGCCCTCATCCATTAACCAACGGGCTAAATCAGGGTGGTCTGAAGGGCCTTGTCCACAAATACCAACATATTTACCCGCCTTACGACAAGCCTGAATAGCTAGATGCAACAAAGCCTTAACCGCAGGATTACGCTCGTCAAACAAATGCGCGATTAAACCAGAATCACGGTCTAGTCCTAAGGTCAATTGCGTCATGTCATTTGAACCGATGGAAAAACCATCAAAATATTGCAAGAAATCATCGGCTAATAAAGCGTTAGAAGGTAATTCACACATCATAATCAAGCGTAAACCATTCTTACCCCGTTCTAACCCATTTTTCGCCAAAATGTCCACAACCTTCCGCGCCCCTTCAACAGTACGGACAAAAGGAATCATCAGCTCAACGTTGGTTAATCCCATTTCATCACGCACTTTCCGCATCGCCCGACATTCTAATTCAAAACAATCTTGAAAAGACTCAGCAATATAACGAGAAGCCCCACGGAAGCCAATCATCGGATTTTCTTCATGCGGTTCATAATGTTCACCGCCGATGAGATTAGCGTATTCATTTGATTTAAAATCAGATAAACGCACAATAACGGGTTGGGGGTAAAACGCGGCGGCTAAGGTTGATACGCCTTCGGCTAATTTTTCCACGTAGAAACTAACGGGGTCGGCATATCCACCAATGCGTTCTCTAACGACTTTTTTAAGGTCTTCAGGTTGTTGGTCAAAGTTTAACAATACTTTAGGATGTATCCCTATCATATTATTGATAATAAACTCTAAACGCGCTAAACCAACGCCTGCATTAGGAATTTGGGCAAAATCAAACGCACGATCAGGATTACCAACGTTCATCATAATTTTGAACGGTAATTTAGGCATCACAGCCGTATCAGAGCGTTTTACTTCAAAGGCTAACAGCCCCGCATAAATTAAGCCTGTATCTCCTTCTGCGCATGATACAGTCACTTCTTGCCCATCTTTTAAAATTTGGGTCGCATCGCCACAACCGACTACCGCAGGAATACCCAATTCACGCGCAATAATGGCTGCATGACAAGTCCGACCACCGCGATTAGTCACAATTGCCGCTGCACGCTTCATCACAGGTTCCCAATCGGGGTCTGTCATATCGGTAACTAATACGTCACCTGTTTGCACTTGCGACATTTCTTTAACGTTTTTAATCACACGGACTTTACCCGCGCCAATTTTTTGCCCAATACTGCGACCTGTGACTAATACATTACTTGTTTGTTTTAGTTCATAACGCTCTAAAACATTGCTCTTAACTTGGCGACTTTTTACCGTTTCTGGACGGGCTTGCACAATATAGACTTTGCCATCTTGTCCATCTTTTGCCCATTCAATATCCATGTGACGTTGATAATGCTTTTCAATGATTAAGGCTTGACGCGCCAGCTCTTCTACTTCCGCATCCGTTAGAGAAAAAGTAAAACGTTGGGTTTCATCCACATCAACGGTTTTTGTCGCTTTACCGTAACCCTTTTCATCGCTATAAATCATCTTAATCAATTTACTACCGCGATTGCGACGTAAAATAGCAGGTTTATTCGCCTGTAAAGTAGATTTATGTACATAAAATTCATCAGGATTCACCGCACCTTGCACAACGGTTTCACCTAAACCATAAGCGGATGTAATAAAGACAACATCAGGAAAACCTGATTCTGTATCTAAGGTAAACATCACACCGCTTGCGCCGATGTCGCTGCGCACCATGCGCTGAATCCCTGCGGATAAAGCAACATCACTATGCGCAAAGCCCTGATGTACCCGATAAGCAATGGCACGGTCATTAAATAAAGAAGCAAAAACGTGTTTAACCGCGAGTAACACATCCGCTAAGCCACGCACATTTAAAAAGGTTTCCTGTTGTCCCGCAAAGGATGCGTCGGGTAAATCTTCAGCAGTCGCAGAGGAGCGCACAGCAACGGAAATTTCACCACCTGCATCAGCAACCATTTGATGATAAGCGGTTGTAATTGCTTCTTCTAATGGTTTAGTTAATGGGGTATCTATCACCTGCTGACGAATTTCTGCACCCACTTTAGCGAGTGTATCAACATCATCAATATTCAGATTTTGTAACCGTTCATTAATCTGTTGACGCAAGCCGCTTTGTTCTAAAAAATCAACAAACGCCGTCGCCGTTGTGGCAAAACCACCCGGCACCCGCACGCCGAGTTTTGCGAGATGTTTAACCATTTCACCAAGAGAGGCATTTTTGCCACCAACTCGATTAACATCGTGCATACCTAACGATTCAAACCCGATAACGTACTCTTGCACTTGCACTGCTGAACTCCCTCTGCAACCAGCCGTTGCGAATAATGTAGAAAAAAAACGATAAGTTTATACTGAAAGCGTGTTTCCATCACTACATTGGTTATTATTTATAGTTTTTTTATGGTTTTATGTATTACTGCACAAATTATCATTTTTAGGAACGTAACGACAGTCTTGTGTTTGCTCAATCCGTGAATGACAAATATGTTACTATCCGAGTTTCTTCACTTTATCACGTTACTAATGATTTATGAGCAAACCCAAACGCTATGTATTTTTTGTATCTGACAGCACAGGCATTACGGTCAGCACTTTAGGCAACAGCCTATTAGCCCAATTTGAAGATAATGTTGAATTTGAATTTACCACCATTACATTCATTCAATCAGTTGAACAAGCTGAAGACGCTGTAAAACAAATCAATGAATATGCCAAAACTGCGGAATATCGCCCCATTATTTTTGCAACACTCATTGAATTACCTTATCGCCACATTTTAACCAAAGCAAACGCTTTATTATTTGATATTTTTGGTCGTTTTATCGAACCGTTAGAATTAGAACTAGGGCTTAAATCTTCGCACGCAATTGGACGCACGCACAATAAGGGTGAGGAGACCTTGTCTTATTATAACCGTATTGAAGCGATTAATTTTGCCTTGCAACATGATGATGGTGCAAGTGTTAAACGGTATGAAGAGGCGGAAATTATTTTATTGGGTGTATCACGCTCGGGTAAAACACCAACGTGTTTATATTTAGCGATGAATTTTGCAGTGACAGCGGCAAATTATCCATTGATTGCTGAAGAATTGGGCGATGGTTTACCGTCTATTTTACAGCCGCATCAACACAAATTATTTGGGCTAACGATTGCACCTGAAAATTTGCAACGCATTCGTCAACAGCGTTATCCAAACAGTGATTATGCGTCATTAAAAACTTGTCAGATAGAAGTACAAAAAATTGAAGCATTGTTTCGACAGTTAAAAATTCCCTATATCAATGCAACGCACACCTCTATTGAGGAGATTTCTGCAATGATTTTAAAACAGACGGGATTGAAAAAGCGATTTAAGTAAGTTTATGGATTACAATGGTTTTTCACGGATAATGCGGCTGTGGTCAGCGTTATCCGTCACTGTGTAAAAAGCTTATCATTGTTTTTTACGGTAAAACTGAGGGTTACTTTATTTGATAGTGCAAAAGAAGTGGTGGTATTAAAATAAGAAAACTAAAAGAAACATTAGCGTTCACCGATTAAAAGACAAAAGCGAATTTTTAAGGGTAAAACCTTTTAAGCCCAAAATATCGCCGTCCTTAAATGGAGACGTTCAAGTATGAAAGAAAAGACGTTATTTATCATTATGCTGATATTACTTACTGTTTTGAGTACTTTTGTTGTACAGTTATATTTAGAGAACAAAGAGTTAAAGAAAGATGTTGTAGAGAAGCAAGCGTTTATAGACAAAACAAATAAAGAAATTGAGAACATAGAAAGAGTCTTCGAAAAATTTAGAAGCGAAGTGACATGTATTAAGAACCCGTTTAAATAGAAGCAGTCCCCAATTGGAAATATCATGGAAACACTTATCAGGCTACATATCGAAAAACTTCCCGAAGGCTATTACCTTGCTACTTCAAAAGACGTGCAAGGTTTAGTTGCTCAAGGTGAAACTTTAGAGGAAACAATCTCCATTGCTCAGGATGTCGCAAAGTGTTTATTGCTGGCACAAGCCCAAAATGTCCGCAAAATTCCAGACTCCTTTGATTGCGCTTTAGTGATTGGGGTTTAAATGGGGCGGTTATCAGGGTTTAAATATCGTGAGATAGTTAGCCGTCTAAGGGCTTTAGGCTTTGAACTTTACCGACAAGCCGCTGGCAGTCATGAGATTTGGTATAACGCTACAACAAACTGTTACACAACAATCCCCCAATCATTCAGGTGATATGCCTGAAGGCACATTAAAAGCTGTTCTGACGCAAGCAGGTATTAGTACTGAGGAGTTTTTGAGGAAGTAAGTGGGTTTTTTAAGTCAAAGATAAAACTCTTTTAAGCTTTATGTCCGTTATTCTCGTGCAAGGCTTGTGCGGTGGGGCAATTAAGGGTAGTGAGAATAATTAAGAAGCTTTCACTTTTAGGAAATTAATCATGTCAAATATAAAATTATCAGACCAAGCGTTGTCCATTTTAAAACAAATGAAAAGTGAAAGAATTCCATCTTTTATTACGTTGTGTACCTTAAGTGATGATTTAGTACTAAGCGAAGAAATCTCTATTTCTGAGCCAAGGTTTTTAAATGATGATTTAAATACTCTTGTAGCAAATGGTTTTTTAACTAAGTTACCTTCTACACATATAGATTCTTTCGTTTATTCAATTACTCGTCAGGGGTTGGCATTAGAAAAAGAAGGTTTTGATGCGTTGAGTTTTGGTACAGTCACTGGGAACGTAGAAATCCAACAAGCAGGAAACAATATATATAATTTATCTCTTAATAATTTAGCGATACAACAAGACATCAATACAACCTTTTCGCTGTTAAATGGGTCCTATAAAAATAGTAAGGCTCAATGCAACTTATCGTGGGTAAATGTTTCCAGTTTTTTAGAAATTTTATATAAACAAAAATATCATCTATCCCCAAATTCTCATAAAGATGATTTTTTAGGTTTTTTAGCCTTTTTCTTTAAAAAAGAAAATTTTAAAGTAACCTCTCATCTTTCTATTATAAAAAATGTAATTACGTATATACCTTCTACCTCGGAAAATCGTTCTATATTCTTACGCACTATACAATTACAATTATCAGCAGCAGAATTGTTTTTTTTATTTTTCTATAGTATTTACCTAAATTTTTATTTGAAAGATAACTCTCTATTTAAAATTTGTAATGATGAAATCATGTTTTTTCCGTTTTTTACTTCTAATAGTTTTGAACTAAAATTTTTTCTTGTGTCTTCATTTTTGTCTGATGTTAATAGTGATGATATGCAAAGAATTGAAGAGTTAACTATTTTTTTTGAAAAATTATTGAGTTATGCAAAGACCTAAATATTTAGGTATTCTTAAACTGTCCTCAAAAGGAGATAAGAGAAGCCGAAAAAACCCCCGCCCGCAATCGAGCGCGGTGTGCTGATGCGGGCGGGGCTGACTGAGGTAAAACTGTTCAAAGTGAAAAGAATGTGATATTTCTCTAGGCTGTAAGCCTTGATACCATAACCAAAAATATTGAGATTATTAATTTACAAGGAAAATTAGTTTTTGCCCAATGTCCCAACGGGGAATTTTTCCGCAGTTACAAATACGGTCAATAATTGTCTGTGTATATCGCATAAAAAGACTCCTACCAAACTACGCCAAACAAAAATAACCCAGAATTGAGCGAAAATAGCCCCCTGCGGAGGGGAGTGCAGGCGAGAAAATGAAATAAGGCTTTGTTTTGACTTTTTCGGGAGTCTGAACAAAGCCTTTTGATGGCGGGATTTTCAATTAATTGATGAGCGTTTCTGTATTGTCTTTTGCGCCAAAACTGAGGGTTACTTTATTTTTACTCATTCTTTTTAGACCATCTTGCAACATAAGTTTTACAAAATCATACACTTCATCAGCATTTTGTTTGGCTAAAACATCCGTTATATACTTTTCGTTTAAATTCCCTGCCATATCACCTAAGCAATAACGGGTCTCGTAACATAAGGTATCCCATTCCAGGATTAAAACACCTGATGTCTTAGGGTTTGATGTTTCAGTAGTTTCAGTAGTTTCTGTCGGGGCTGGGGTGTCAAAGAGGGAAGCCTGAAATTGCATCAATCTGCTCCATTAAGTCTTGAGTCTTTTCTATTGCGGATAAAATATAAAGGTACTGCACACAGTCATTATAGCTTAATGTTCTGCCTTTTCTATCTTTGAGCCATTTTTGACAAACTTGATAACCGCCAATGTAAAAGTGCCAAATCGCGGGGCTAATATCTTCAAAATACTGGGTTTTGTTGATGTAAACCTTGTCGTCTTTGTATTCGATTTTCTCAACAAGATTATTACCTTCAATGGGAAAACTGCTGTCGTTTTCGATATCCGCTTCCATGAGGTGAATTTTAACCAGTTGTTCGCCTAACTCGGTGAGTTGTTTAAATTTAGCTTTATCTTTGGTTAAGGGCAAACGGGGAAAATCTATCTTTAGAAATTCGGCATAACGTGTTCTATAACTTGGGCTGTGAAAAACGGCATACATGTAGTAGAAAACATCTAACGCGCTAATGCTTGTTTTAAAATCGCCTCGTTCTTCAGGGATAAATTGTAGGGTTAAGCGAGTTTCTAAATCTTGGATGAATTCGGGGGAAAAGTTGGGTTTGCGGGTGATTTGTGGCTCTGATAGTCCTATATAGGAGAGTAAGCCTTTTTCTTCTTGGTAGAGATAGAGGGGAAATACATTAACTCCACCCCTTCTAAATACATTGGTGTCTAACATATAGTTAGTACATGTTACTAAATGCCAAATGTCATCATTTACGGCTATTCCTTGTCTTCCCAAACCAATGGATAAGTTATCCATATTATCAATATGTTGCATAACATCTTGACGAGAACGATCAACAAGGTTTTCGTTATGATAATAACTGCGTATATCAAATGGGCGATATAAAACATGTGTAAAAAAACATTGCCAATTTTTATCATCACGTAAATGTGTACGGCTTATATTTAAATTAAAGCTATCCGTCTCTTTCAAATCATACAATTCAGCAATTTTTGCATCAGATAATGCAAGATTTCTAAAATCATCAATCCGTTTCTGCAATTCTGTTTTATCAAAAGCGATAACAAAATGGTCGCGGTGTGTTTTTACACCTGTTGAATTTAGCGGCATTATTTCTGTAATTTTCCATCCGCGTTCGTATTCAGGCAATAAATCGGTATTTTGTGGAACAAATAAATAAAAAGGCGATTGCGGTTTTAAGCTTGTCCATTCTGTCAAATTAATATCTTTCTCAGCTAAATACTGATATTTAAAAGCCCGTTCACCGTGTAAATGTGCATGATAAACTTGAGCATATTCTGCTTTTTTCTCACGATGTTTGATAAAAATCCCAATCGCAACGCCTTGTTGAATATCAAACACGTTTTTATCCACACTGCCATCAGGTGATTGCTCTTTTTTCTTTGCATTACCGTGTAAATCTAAAATATAGATTTCATCAAAATCTTGCATCAAAGCCTGACGCATTCCCCTAAAGGTTGGATTATCTAAATAGCCGTGATTTGTGACAAAGCCTAAAACGCCGTAGCCTGTTTGCTTAATTCGCCACTGGGCAAAACGAATGAATTTAACATAATCATCTTGTAAGCCTTTTGGATTGCTTTCGTTCAAAGAACTACCATCAACTTGATAATAATCACGGATTAGTTCACTAATCCACTTCCCTTTATTCATTGAATCATAGGAATAAGGCGGATTCCCTAAAACCACCATCACAGGCGATGTTGATTTAACACTGTTTGCCTCATTGGCTTCATTCGACAACCACCGCGCCAGCAAGGTTTCTTCACTTTGATGTGCTTCATCTAAAGTATTGGTTAAAAATACCCTTAATCGCTCATCACTTTTAAAATCATAGCCATAATCTTTCAACTGCAAACTTAATTTCATGTGAGCGACAGTATAAGCCGCCATTAACAACTCGAAACCATGCACACGCGGCAATAAATGTTTAGAAACATAATCCGACCACATGCCCTTATTTTTACGGAATTTCTCAAAAATCGTCGCAAAAACAGAATATAAAAATGTCCCTGTTCCTGTTGCAGGGTCAAGAATCTGCACTTTATGCACGCCATTTTCTAACAAAGAACTATCCGCTAAACCTTGTTTTAACTTAAATTTATCTTTAAGCACTAAATCCACAGAGCGCACGATATAAGACACAACAGGTTCAGGCGTGTAATAAACCCCCCGCACCTCTCGCAATTTAGGGTTATATTGCGCCAAAAAAGTTTCATAAAAATGCACGACAGGGTCTTCTTGCCGTGTTCTCCGTCCAAAGTTTTCTAAAATCGCCGCAATATCTGCCCGATTCAACACCGCACATAAATGGTCAACCATCCACACTAAACGGTCATCTAATTCAATCCCTGCAATTTGATTAAATAAATTTCTTAAAAACGGATTGGTTTTAGGAACAAAATGACTCGCGGTTAAACGATTAAAAGGCTGACTTAAATCTGCGCTACACTTTGCGGCGAATAGCCCATAACAAACGGTTTGCGCGACCATGTCGGTAAAATCTTCAACTTTTAACGTATCTAATAAGGTGATTCTAAAACTATTTAACTGCTCATGTAACTTGCCTCTGTCCCCTTCCTGTTCATACGCAAGTAGCATATTACGATCAATATCTCGCGCAATAAGTGCCATTTTTTTGGCTAACTCTTCAGGACTACGTAGCGTGACAATCTGCGTATTGACAAAGGTCTGCAACAAAGTTTCTAAGTGTGAAAACGATTCGGGAATCGGTTTTAAATTCCCTTTTTTATCTCGTTCCGCTAAACGCACCGTCATTTCAGGTCGATATTCCTGCTCAACAAACCAACGGAATTCAACATAATCCGTCAACAACAAATTATTTAATAACGGCAAATAACGCTCTAATTGCTCAGACTGTTGTACTTTGTTCAAATCAATGCCGATGTCTTTCGCCTCAATATGTCCCACAGGAATATCATTTTTTGCCACTTCAAAATCGGGCGAACCGCAGGCAATACGGCGGGGTTCATTGGTTATTCGATAGTCAGGTAAAATCGCACATAGCAAATTCTTTAAAGCAGGGCGGTGAGTATGTTCTGTTGCATTCCCTGCACTGACAGCAGCTTGCAACTCGTTTAAATACGTTTGTATAGGGTTCATTTTGTTCTTTTAATCGAGAGAATGTAAAAATCTGTTCTATATTAATTATCTCACAGTACTCGGATTAGTATTGCTAACGCCAACAACCGCCGTGCGAGAAAAGTTACTTCTTCACAGGTTTCTGCCACTGTTCTATCGTGATTTGTTGCGCCCGACTCAAGGTTAATTTTTCCGCAGGTGTATCATGTACGATGGTTGAACCTGCGCCAATTGTCGCCCCTTTGCCGACTGTCACAGGAGCAACTAATTGTGTGTCAGAGCCGATAAATGCGCCGTCTTCAATGATGGTTTTAAATTTATTCACACCGTCATAGTTACAAGTAATTGTTCCTGCGCCAATATTTACGCCTGCGCCAATTTCGCTATCACCAATATAGCTTAAGTGATTGATTTTTGAGCCTATGCCAACAGTGGTTTTTTTCACTTCGACAAAATTACCAATATGAACTTGTTCCGCCAAAACGGTATCAGGACGCAAGCGGGCAAAAGGACCGATAATGCTGTTTGCGCCAACGGTGCAGGATTCCAGCACGCAGTGGGAGCGAATTTCTACATCGTCAGCAATTTCTACATCTTTCAATATGCAATTTGCCCCAATCGTGACGCGGTTGCCTAGTTTTATCACGCCTTCAAAAATCACGTTAATATCCACGCAAACATCTCGCCCAATGCTCACTTGTCCGCGAATATCTAAACGTGCAGGGTCGCGCACGCTTAAGCCTTGTTGCATCAGGGTTATAATTTGTTGTTGTTGGTAATAACGTTCTAGGGTAGCGAGTTGTAAGCGGTCGTTTACGCCTAGCACATCATATTCGTGTCGGGGGGAGTGTGTGGTGATGTTGATTCCATCGCGCACTGCGAGTGCAATAATATCCGTTAGATAGTATTCACCTTGCGCATTATGATTGGTTAATTGTTGCAACCAAGTGCGTAATGCGTTGACGGGGATTAACATAATTCCTGTGTTGATTTCATGAATGGCTTTTGTCGTGCTATCAGCTTCTTTTTCTTCAATAATCTGTATAACTTGACCCGAGTCATTGCGCACAATACGCCCGTAACCTGTTGGGTTATCTATGGTCATTGTGAGAATGCCAACTTGATTGCTCGGCGTTTGGGCGCACAGGGTTTTTAAGGTTTCGGCTGGTATCAGTGGCACATCACCATAGAGGACTAAAATTTGTTGATTATCTGTGAGATAAGGTAATACTTGCGCGACTGCATGACCTGTTCCAAGCTGTTGTGCTTGTTGTACCCATGTTGCGTTTGTTTGTGCAAATACCGTTTGGAGTTGCGCACCGCCATGACCATGAACAATATACAGTTGCGTGGGGTTTATCTGATAAGCGGTGTCTAATACATGTTGTAATAATGGCTTATCGGCTAAACGGTGTAAGACTTTAGGTAAATCGGAATACATCCGTTTGCCCTGTCCAGCCGCAAGGATAACGATGGCAAGTGAGGTGTTTATTGTCATGGTGCGTGGTGTGGATGAGTGCGCGAGAAAAGGTGACGCAAGCAGGAATTTATTCTGCTTGTCCATAAATGCCAACGAAACCTAATTCTTTAAGTTCGTCAACTGTCCAGATTTTTGTGGCTTGTGGCTCGCCTAATATCTTGTCTTTTAACCATTCTTGCTGTTGATGATACACATCAACTTTGCTCATGCTGGCGTGTGGCGGGATTTTATCTAATACATCGGGTAATTCGGGGTTGTAAATATTGCGTAAAAACACCAATGTTTGAGCAGAATTAGGAAGCAGCGCATTGATTTTTTCTAACAATGTTTGTTCTACCGTGTCACTCGTTGTTTTTACCTGTTGCGCTTGTAAATACGCATGTACTGCTTTGAGTGAGTCTTTTTCAACTAGCAAGGCTAATAATTTTTCTAACAAAATTGTGTCCATCTGTGACATATCACCTTAAATCAGTTAATTTCCATTTATTGTAACTTTCCTGCCATCACCAACATATTACAGACAACGAGCTATTACTATGTCATCTACATGCTTAATTATTGGTAATAAGAAATACTCTAGTTGGTCTTTACGCCCTTGGCTGTTTGCCCGTTATTTTAACATTCCTTTTGAGGAAATCCGCTTATCTCTTTATGTCCCTTCTTTTTATACGCAAATCTTGCAATATTCTCCTTCGGGCAGAGTCCCTGTATTACATGATGCAGGGCGGATTATTTGGGATTCTCTGGCAATTTGTGAGTATTTAAATGAAACCCATTTAGCGGGGAAAGGCTTACCTAGCGATGGCGATGCACGGGCGGTGGCGCGTTCTGTCAGTGCCGAAATGCACGCGGGGTTTGCTGAATTGCGTAAAGAATTACCTTTAAATTGTGCTTACGATAAGGGCGCGGTTAGCATTTCTGATTCGGCACAGCAAGAAGTCCATCGTATTTGTGAAATCTGGCGCACTTGTCGAATGAAATATGGGCAAAATGGCCATTTTCTATTCGGTGATTTTAGTATTGCAGATGCGATGTACGCGCCAGTGGTTTTACGTTTTGCCAGTTATGCCGTCAAACTGGAAACTATCGAGCAGACGTATCTGGAGACAATTTTAGCATTACCTGCTCTACAGGCTTGGATAAGTGCAGGAAAAGCAGAAACAGAGGTGTTGCTTTCTCAGGAAAGATAAGAAAATGCTAGAGTGCATTAATAGACTGCTAAATAGGTTAAGCATTTTCTTGTCTTTAAATTCTGGTAATTCTGTTAATCCTGAAAATTCTGATTCAGACAATCTTTAAAAATGGATAACACCGCTTAAAGCTGTGTTATCCATGTTATATTTTGCAATAAATCTATTGTTTTTAAATTCTGTCAATTCTGTTAATCCTGAAAATTCTGATTCAGACAATCTTTACTACTTTTAAAATCCTGATTCAGACCCTGCAAATACGATACAATTCCTCTTTTCTCTGCTGTCGCAACTAACCGAATAGATTTAGCATGTCAACCTTGATTGAAGAAACGGCGAAACGCCGCACATTTGCCATTATCTCCCACCCTGATGCGGGTAAAACTACGGTAACGGAAAAACTATTGTTATTTGGTGGTGCAATCCAAATGGCAGGCACGGTGAAAGGACGTAAAGCCGCTCGCCATGCAACATCCGATTGGATGGAACTGGAAAAACAACGCGGTATTTCTGTGACTTCCTCCGTGATGCAGTTTCCTTATAAAAACATCATTATTAATCTGCTTGATACACCGGGACATGAAGACTTTTCCGAAGATACTTATCGCACCTTAACCGCCGTCGATTCTGCTTTGATGGTGATAGATTGCGCTAAAGGGGTGGAAGAACGCACGATTAAATTATTAGATGTTTGTCGCCTACGTGATACGCCGATTATTACATTTATCAATAAATTAGACCGTGAAGGTCGCCCGCCGATTGAGTTATTAGACGAAATTGAAAGCGTGTTAAAAATTCAATGCGCCCCTATCACTTGGCCCATCGGCATGGGAAAACGCTTTAAGGGGGTTTATCATCTCTTAGACCACAGCGTCACGTTGTTTGAACATGGTAAAAATGCCATTGCAAGCGAAGGACAACGTTTTGCACGCTTAGATGACCCCGCATTAGCCGCTATCATTGGTCAGGATATGATTGATGAGCTACAGGAAGAATTAGAGCTGGTACAAGGAGCAAGTCATCCATTTGAATTAGAACCCTATTTATCAGGAAAGCTCACGCCTGTTTTTTTTGGCTCAGCAATTAATAATTTTGGCATTCAAAGTTTATTGGATAGTTTTGCCGAATACGCACCTGTGCCACAACCCTGCCCAACAACGAGCCGTATTGTTGAAGCAACCGAAGATAAATTTTCTGGTTTTGTCTTTAAAATCCAAGCAAATATGGACCCTGCACACCGTGACCGTATTGCTTTTTTACGGGTTTGTTCAGGTCAATACAGTAAGGGTATGAAAGTGCGTCATGTGCGTCTTGCCCGTGATGTACAAATTGCAACGGCCTTAACTTTTATGGCAGGGGAACGGGAACATGTAGAAGAAGCCTTTCCCGGTGATATTATCGGTTTACACAATCATGGCACGATTCAAATTGGCGATACCTTTACGCAAGGTGAAACCCTAAAATTCACGGGTATTCCCTACTTTGCCCCTGAGATATTCCGCCGCGCTCGCCTGCGTGACCCATTGAGGATGAAAGCCTTGTTAAAAGGATTGATGCAACTGAGCGAAGAAGGGGCAACCCAAGTTTTTCGCCCGCTAAGCAATAACGATTTGATATTAGGGGCTGTTGGCGTGTTGCAATTTGATGTGGTCAGTTGGCGATTAAAAAATGAATATGGGGTGGAATGTAGTTTTGAAAATGTACAAGTTGCGACTGCGCGTTGGATAAAATGCGACGACGCGAAAAAACTGGAAGAGTTGCAAAAAAGAGCATTTGAAAACTTGGCATTAGACAATGCTGACCAATTGGTTTATATCGCCCCAACGAAGATTAATCTCAGTCTTGCCCAAGAAAAATGGCAAGGGGTGCAATTTTTAGCAACGCGAGAACATTAACAATAGATGGACGGTTTAGACGTTTCTTTTACATTGCTCGCGTTTGTACTGGTAGTTGCGTATCACCTCTACTTGTACATCCGCATTAACCATACGCCGCATGTCGTTAGATTTAGTAAAATAAACATGTTACGGATTTTGTGGGTTGATAGCGTGTTGGGGGGGAAAAAAGACGTGATGGTTGTGCAAACCTTGCGCAATTGGATTATGTCTAGTTCTTTTCTTGCTTCCACCGCGATTATTATTGCCTTGGGCATTTTAAATATGGCCCTAACCGCAGAGCAACAAAAACATACGCCAGAAGCCTTATGGATTATGAAGTTATCTCTACTGGCGATTAATTTCTTTTTAGGGTTTTTGAATTTTGCCCTAGCGGTTAGGCTTTATAATCATCTGGCTTTTTTGCTCAATATTCCGCTCAATGACGCAACCTACACCGATTTCCGCCAATTTGTGATTAAAACACTTAACCGTACCGCTTATTATTACAACGTTGGAATGCGACATTATTACTTTTCCATTCCCTTAGCCTTATGGTTATTAGGTGGCTTCTGGCTACTGTTAGGAACGCTTGTTTTAGTTTTCACCCTTTACCGCCTAGATTTTGGTGGTAATGACATGCAATGGCTACAAACCGAATAACTATGCCTACTTCTTTAGATATTTTGCTCCGTCGTTTACACATCGTCATGGTTGGCACAACACACCCCGGTAATATAGGTTCTGCTGCCCGTGCCATGAAAACCATGAACGTTTCCCAATTAGTCTTGGTAGAACCGCTTAAATTTCCCTCTGCTGAAGCGACTGCATTAGCGTCAGGGGCAAGCGATATTTTGCAAAATGCGCAGGTGTGCGATTCTTTAGAAGCGGGATTAAAGGATTGTCGCTTGGTTTTTGGCTGTAGTGCGCGCCCGCGCAGTGTGGCATGGCCAACACTTAGCCCTGAAGCCTGTATCGAAAAAGCGTTAGAGTCGGGAGAAAATTGCGCGATAGTGTTTGGACGGGAGCATTCAGGTTTAAGCAATGCAGAATTAGACCGTTGTCATTATTTGGTACAAATCCCCTCTAATCCTGATTATGCGTCGTTAAACATTGCAAGTGCGGTACAAATTTTATGTTATGAAGCCCGCCGCCAAGCAAGCTTATTAACTGCAACACCCAGTATTGCCATTAAAAATGAAATTCCGCTAGCTTCTGCTGAGGAATTAGCACGGCTTTACGAGCATTTAGAGCAAACGTTGATAGATATAAATTTTTTAGACCCAGAAAAACCCAAGCGTTTAATGCGTAAATTGCAACGTTTTCTTAATAAGGCACAACCAAATCAATCTGAGGTTAATATTTTGCGTGGAATTTTGACAGCCGCGCAGGTACAGGGGAAAAAAAGCTAGGTTTTCTTTGGTAAAGGTTTTAAAAGTTGAAAAAGTGATAGCGAAAGGCTTAGGATATTTGCGGGGAACATTACGTTTTGCTACTGAATTTTATTTTTGAACATTTAAAAAAGAAAGGCCCACAAGAAGAATCTTATGAGCCTTTCTAAATTTCAAAACCTAATTTGTTAGCCGATACCTAACCAAAAACGATACTTAACCCTTATGGTTTGACCCGTTCACAGTGCTAGCTCGGACCCACTGAGGCGAACCTCAGCTTCATTTTTATAGACCACAGGGCATATATATGGTCTTAGGTTTTAATTAAACACTAAAAGATAATTTCTGTCAATGAAGAGGATTATAACTTGCTGAACAAACAGATACCCTCAATGTGAGCGTTAGGATACAACTCTCTTAAAAGGTTGACTGCTGCACTTAAAGTACTACCTGATGCAACTAAATCATCTACAACAATGATTCGTAAAAGAGTCATGGATATTTCTGGCGAATGTAAACTAAGTTTTAGTGGGTTAATATACGCCCGAGATTTTATATCAACATTTTTCATAGAAAACATCTTGCCTTTAACTTTTCCCAAGCGAGCTATCAATTGCTCAATGGAGCGACATTCTTTCTTAGAAAGCAAAGAGTTTTGGAGTAAATCTTCAAGCTCTGATGAAACTTCATCAATTGTTTTTTTCTGAAATAAATTATTCAAAATAAGTACTTGATTATTCATTCTACGTGCTATTCTCCTTGCTATAATTAACGCTATGGGATGCGATGAAGGCATTGGCACGATAATATCGGCTGATTTTTGTCCAAGAATCTTTTCAAGCAATACATAAAAACTTCCCAAAAACTTAGTAAGTTCTCTCCTTGAGATAGAATATCCATCTTTCCCCTTTAAAGCGTAAATTAATGGGTTTCCATCCCCTGATGATGATTTTCTGCGTTGGAATATACATGAAATTTTACACCCAGTAATTTCATGCTCCATAGGAATTTGTTCTATATTAGTATTTACTAAACGATTGTGCGTGGCATTAAAAGTAACAACTTTATTTGGTGAAACATCAATTCCCATAGAAAACCTTTATAAATTAAGCCACTGACGATATAATTTGATTTACATAATGTTGTAGCCATATCCCTGACTAACTCAGGCTTGCTGTACAACTCACAGAAACCCTTAGCAAGCACAAGCTATTATTAATGTGGGCGAATGATGGCGATGAGCTACGGTTGTATCTGTTTTAACGCATTCATGGCTTCCTGTTTTTCCCAATCATCTGTTAAACGGGTAAGCATTTTTTCATAATATTTTACGGGGTTCGTTAAGTCTTTATCATCAGTGCTATATTCGCCTGTTGTGACATTCAAGCGAAATTGCACATATTTTTCCTCAAATAATGGCGTGTTATACGGTAACCAACGGTCAGTAGTGATGCGTAAATGCTCGGCATCTTCCCAACGTTCCATATCAATGCTACCGGGATAGGGATTAATACTATAACGGGCTTCTACTGCTTGGTTTTCTAATAAGGGCTGAAGCGGAAAAACATCAAGCGCGGGATGCCCTTCACCTGCGGAAGCGATTGCTATCCAGTGTTCCGTTGGCGAAATTTCAAACGCCGTTACACCGTAAAAAGACGCAGGAATATCTAGCTTGACTGTGAAAGATTGCGCGCTGAATAAAAACCAGTGCGATTCTTGGTCAGTTCGTAACACGCATAATTGTTTACAAGTGTTTTCGTGTGTGACCGCTCGACAAGTCAGGCTTGAAAAAGGCGCGGGTAAAGTAGCGGTTTCGCATGTTGCATAAACCGCAGTAGAGAGAAAAAAGCATAAACTAAAACAGAGTTGTGATATAAGAGGCATCATTTTTCCCTTCATAGATATGTGAGTTATGAAGTTTTCTGCACAAAAAATTCTATTAATCGCCACACGCCAAATTGGTGATGTGTTGCTGGTCACGCCCTTGCTACGGTCATTACGACTCGCCTATCCGACTGCGCAGATTGATGTGTTAGTTTTTCGGGGGAAGGAGGGCATTTTAAACGGTAATCCTGATTATCAAACTTTATTAACCATTGCCGAGCGTCCATCATGGCGCGAACATTTGGCATTGTTAGCCCGTATTACCCGTCGTTATGATTTGGCAGTTTCTACGTTAGCGGGTGATAGACCTATATTTTATAGTTTGCTCGCTGCCCCTTGTCGAGTATCCATTGTGCCACCGTTAGATAAAAAATCAGCATGGAAACGTTGGATAACACAGGGCTGGACAGTATTAGACGACGAGCAAACTCACACCGTCACCCAAAACTTACGCCTAACTGATGTGTTGGCAATCCCGCGTCAGTATGCGGTGGTCGCGCCTACTTTGCCTAGTGATACGGCAACATTAAGCCGTTGTTTACCCTTTGCATGGCAAGCTGAAGCCTACGCTGTTTTACATTTATTGCCGATGTGGCGTTATAAACGCTGGACATTAACAGGTTGGGCAGCATTGGCGGAATATCTAACACAGCGCGGTTTACGGGTTGTGTTGACAGGTGGCGGGGGAAAGGCAGAATTGGACTATTTACAAACTGCTTTGCAAACCATGCCCGCAACGGTTGTTAATCTCGCAGGACAATTGCAATTTTCTGAAGTAGCAACATTGTTACGTCATGCCTGCATTTATGTAGGACCTGATACCGCTGTTACCCACTTAGCTGCCGCTGTTGGTGTGCCAACTGTAGCATTATATGGGGCGACAAATCCTGTTAAATGGTCGCCTTTTCCAGCAGAATATCAAGCAGATGTGCCACCTTTTGCAAAAAAAGGTTCACAACGATGTGGTAATGTATTTCTAGTACAAGGGGCGGGCGAGTGTGTTCCTTGCCATCAAGAAGGTTGTGAACGACATCGTGAGAGTTATAGCCGTTGTTTAGATACTTTAGAACCTGCAACCGTGATTCAAGCTGTACAAACAATGCTTGTTTGAGATTGCCTAAGTTCTATTACAGATGGGCTTTAGTTTTCATGGATAACACTGTTTACAACTGGGGTATCCGTCCTACTTTTACAAAATGGTTGCAGGATTTCTATAACTAACCGCATTAATTTTTTTACTTTTATACGCTGTTAATTCCGTCGCTTTTGATTTAGTCAGGCTTTTTTAAATGAATAGCCGCGTCGGAAAATACACTTATCCTCTTATTACTTTTATGATTTACATTCACTATGTCTGAATATCCCGTCGTTGTCGCTGCCGAGCAGTTAAGCAAGATGTATGGACAACAATCTGTTGTAAAATCTATTAATTTTAATGTTTATCAAGGCGAATGTTGTGGCATTTTAGGCCCTAATGGCGCGGGGAAAACAACAACGTTACGCATGTTAATCGGTAGTACGCCCCCGAGTGGTGGACGTTTAACAGTATTAGGCGCGACAATTCCCGACCAAGCGCGCGAAATGCGCGCCCGTATTGGCGTTGTACCGCAACAAGATAATCTTGACCCCGATTTTAGCGTGACCCGTAATTTAGAAATTTATGGCAGTTATTTCGGCTTGAGTCAGGCAATGTTACAAGCCAGAATTCCCGAAATTTTAGAATTTGCCTCGCTGCAACATAAAGCTAATGCACTGATTAATATGCTCTCTGGTGGAATGCAGCGGCGATTATCCCTTGCCCGTGCCTTGATTAATCAGCCCGAATTATTAGTGTTGGACGAACCCACGACAGGGCTAGACCCACAAGCACGGCAATTAATCTGGCAACGCCTACGCCGTTTAAAAAATGATGGGCTAACGATTATCTTAACCACACACTATATGGAAGAAGCAGAAAGGCTGTGTGATAGATTGATTATTATGGATAATGGTAAAATTCTTGACCAAGGTTCACCACGTGATTTAATTGAACGCTATATAGAACCGCAAGTGGTAGAAGTTCATGGCGTGGATGTGCAACAGTGGCACGACCAAGTTGGTAAAACTGCACCATTGCGTAGTGAACAAGTGGGCGACACGTGGTTTTATTATGGACGTGGGCAAGCCATCACGCAGTTATTACAAACCCTAGAAAATCGGCAAGCCTTGCGTTACTTGCATCGTCCAGCCAGTTTAGAAGATGTTTTTTTAAAATTAACGGGGCGGGAGTTGCGCGATGATTAGTGCATTAATACGATTATGGTTCAGTTTTCTTCAAGGGCGTTGGCGTGCTATCTGGTCACGACACACGCGCGTATGGCTAAAACTATTTTTACCGTCATTACTGGCAAATTTTGGCGAACCGTTGTTTTACCTTGTCGCACTGGGTTATGGATTAGGGCATTTCGTTGGAAAAATTGGTGATTTACCCTACGTGGTTTTTCTTGCGTCGGGCATGGTATGTAGTAGCGGTATGCAAACAGCGACATTTGAAGGTTTATACTCTGCATATACCCGTATGGCGGTACAACGCACATGGGAAGGCATGTTAGCCACGCCATTGGATATTGAAGATATTATTCTAGGTGAAGCGGCATGGGCAGCAACAAAAGGCCTACTTGGCGTTAGCTCAATCCTGCTGGTTGCGACGTTACTGGGGATGGTCAGCAGTTGGCAAGCCTTGTGGATTTTACCCTTAATGATACTGGTAGGCGCGTGTTTTGGTGCAATGGCGTTAATTGTAACCACACTAGCAAAGAGCTACGATTTTTTTCTGTATTACGTGACCTTGCTGTTAACCCCAATGACATTATTAAGTGGTATTTTCTTTCCATTTAACAGCTTACCGCCAATTATCCAAACGGGTGCATATTATTTCCCTTTAGTCCACGCGGTTGAATTGGTACGGCCGTTAATGACAGGGCAAGCGGTAACACATATTATTTTGCACTTATTCGTTATTGTTTTTTACTGTATTTGTGCCTTGTGGATAGCCAGTTATTTATTGCGGAAACGTTTATATAGTTAATCGGTTAGTGGCAGAAAATAGGATGGAAAATGACAACAGATTACAAAAGAAGTCTTTTTCATCCTGTTTGACACGCTCAAAAACACCATACCCGCCCCTACACTTTTTCCGCACTATTGAAAAGCCTACTCCGCATAATTATTGATATTCAATTAATCATTCATTTCTTGGGTTTTTATCCTCTATGCAACGGCAAACCTTATTTGCATTTCTACTCACAGTTCTCTCACTGCCACTATATGCAATTGATTTACCTGATATAGGTGCATCAACAGATACGGCATTATCCCCAATAGAAGAACAACGTTTAGGGGATAGTGCCATGCGTCAGTTACGGCGAGAAGTTGAAGTGATAGATGATTTAGAAATCAACAACTATATTAATGCGTTGGGTAATAATCTCGCAGCAGTTAGCGATATGCCAGAACAACGGTTTACTTTTTTTGTGGTTAAGTCCCCCATTATCAATGCGTTTGCAATTCCGGGCGGATATATAGGCATACACAGTGGCTTGATTTTACAAACGCAAGATGAGGGTGAATTAGCGTCTGTCATCGGACACGAAATCGCGCATGTGACGCAACGGCATATTGCACGAAGCATTGAAACTGCGGGTAAATTTTCATTACCTGCAATGGCTGCCATGATTGCAGGAATGATTGTTGCGACGAAAAACCCTGAAATTGGACAAGCGGCTGTTGCAACGATTGCAGCGGGAAATATTCAAATGCAAATCAATTTTACCCGTGTACATGAGCAAGAAGCCGACCGCGTTGGTATGCAGATTTTATCCGCCGCAGGGTTTGACCCGCGCAGTATGCCTGCATTTTTTGAGCAATTACAAAATTCTAGCCGTTATTATGGTACTGAAGTACCCGAATTTTTACGGACACATCCTGTAACAACCTCACGGATAGCCGAATCACGCGACCGTGCAGAGCAATATCCAAAACACGTAGTCACTAATAATCCGTTATATCACCTCATGCGTGCAAAACTCTTAGTAGTTACCGACAATAACCCACGTGACTTATTGAAAAAACTGCAAAAAAATCTTACTGAAGGGCGTTTTCGTGATGAGCGTGCGGTGCATTATGCACTTGCCTTAACCCTATTAAAAAGCCAACAAATAGAGGGAATACAAGCGCATATTGATTGGCTGCTTAAGCATGATACTGACCGCGTTGCTTACCATTTATTACAAGCGGATTTAGCTTTATTACAAAACAAACCTGCAGTTGCCTTGCAACTCTATGAACAAGCACTGACTATTTACCCCGCTGACCAATTGTTAGGCATTCGCTTTGCAGAAACCCTACTCCGTCAAGGACAAGCCGCCAAAGCAAAAACGATTTTATTAACCTTATCATCAACGGGGAATAATCCCTATTATTACCGTTTATTAGCACAAGCCTATCAAGATACAGGCTCCCCCGCAGAAGCAGGATTAACCCTTGCGGAAAACCTCTATTTGCAAGGTAAAACCCAACTTGCTTTAGCGCAATTAAAACAAGTGAGTCGTTTACCCGATTTATCACCCTATTTAAATGCAAGAATTACAGAACGTTATAGCGAATTAGAAACAGAGTTTGAAGCAGAAAAGGAAGCAGAAAAAGAAGCACACTGATTTTTTTATAAATTAAGGTGTTGTGACGCATTTGAAACAGGTTATTGTCCCCACTTTGAAATAACTAACGTCAATGATTTTATAGTATCATATAGAATTAATATCGTTAGGATGCGTGGCAATACTGGGGTAACTGAATGGACAAAAATTACTATGAAATACTCGGCATTAGCCCTGACACTGACCAATCTCTCATTAAAGCGGCTGCGCAATTAAAAGCTAACACCATTAACGAGGCTTTTCGCCAATTAAACGATACTGAAAAACAGCATAATCAGGCAAGTATTCAAGCACAAGTTAATGAAATTAATGAAGCATTTCGGGTGTTAAATGATGTTGAACAACGTAAGATGTATGATGCACAACGCATTAACAAACAATATGGTTCAGTATCAAAGCGACAGTTGCCTGATGCCAAGCAAACGGTAAAACAACAGACGACACAAACGGGTGTATTGAGCCATCTTTTAGAAAGAATGACCATTACCCCGCCTGCATTCAAAGATGTTGTTATCTTTGCCATTGCGTTATTATTCTTCTTATATATGCTCAGCGGTTTATTTGTAAACCCGCAAGGTCCCAACGAACCCAGTGAATTAAACTTGGGTGCTATGCAGAAAAAAAGACCGTAATACCTTAATTTTTTAACGTGACTCAAAAAATAGCCATTATTATTGTCAATGACTTTCTAACCTGTAAGGAAACATAGTTGTTATGCAAAACGCCCGTTTAATTATGTACCATAAACAGTCAACCAGTGCTAAGACACTGTTTTTAAATGTTAATGGCACGGTGTGCGCTTTTGATGGCTTACCCCCATTAGCCGAGCTGATTGACAATGGAAAAACGGCACCGCAAGTCTTAGTACATCCTGCACAATTATTAACTGATGCAGAAAAACAACTGGGTATGCCCGCAGGTAGTTTAGTTATCGATAGCGAATTCCATGCGTATGTTGATGTTCCTAATGGACCATTCAGCATTTTCTTAGCCCGTTTTACCGCAACCGACCCCCCACGCGACGCAGTTGCACCGCATAACGCGCGTTTTATCAGCATTATGGAAGCACGCAATTTACCGCCCGCAGAATTGGAGTTGTTAAGAAAAGCCTACTCGACAATTATGGAAGGTTAAAAAAGTACGTTTGTGTCGGGTGAGTTAGGCATGTATTACACCTTGTTTTAAATAAACTTGCGTTAGTAGTGCGTTTAGCGATGCTAACGCACCCTACCATAGCGAGTGTTGTAGCCGATTTATTCCTCTTCGTCCTGCATGGTTCTTTCTATTTCTTCTTGAATCCAATAACGAATTTTTGCTTCCTCTTTACGTGAAAGCCGTTCTACGCCCAACATCCAACGATACGTTGCAGAAAAAGGTAACATGGGCAAACAAACTAATACACCAAAAAATGCAATAAGCCCTGCAATTGTATAAATAGCCGTTGTATCAGGTTGTTCTGGTAGGCTTAAATGTAAAACTTTTAAAATTCCCACATCTTGTAATAAACTGCTCGCTTCAGGATAAAAAGCAGGAATATTATAAGCAATCACCGCGCAGACAAGCGCAACGCCTGCAATATAAATATCGGCAAATAACCGAATCAGTAAAAAAAATACATAAATGCTGACAATAACCAGCAAGGCAACAATCATCGGTTCATCCACTATATAATCCTCTATGAGCAGTCCGTTAATTTTTTAAGTCGTTAATCTTCTATAAACATCAGCAACTTTCATCGGTAATTGTTCTACTTTATCTATCACTGCATAATTAACAACCCCATACATATAAGGCAAATACGTTTTTGCTTGGCTGTCAATCGTGATACAAAAAGGATGTATGCCGATTTTTTTGGCTTCTAACAAGGCTTGGCGTGTGTCTTCTAACCCATAAACACCCCGATAATTTTCGCCTTCATCGTCGGGTCTGCCATCAGACAGGGTAATTAATAAACGTATATGTGCGTCAACTTCTGATAAACAATGGGTTAAATGACGAATAGCAACACCCATACGTGTATATTCCTGCGCGCTGATTCCGCTAATGCGTTGCTGTACGGTTGTATTATACGGTTCATCAAACCGTTTGATGGGGAAAATTTCACACCGTTTGCGGGTTGCACCCGAAAAACCATAAATTGCATAACGGTCGCCCAATAATTCCAAGACATCGCACAATAACACCAAACTTTCACGCTCTGCCAAATTAATCCAACCCTTGGTTGAACCACTCATATCTATCATTAACATTACCGCAATATCACGCTCTACACGCCGTAAATGTGTAAAAACCCGCTGGCTCATTTCATGCCCTGCTTGCGCGTCGGTATAGGCGGTTATTAAGGCTTCTAAATCAATATCTTCACCATAAGATTGTCGACGTTGCCATTGATTACCACCGCGTAACGCCTCAAAAGTTCGACGTAAATTTGCCAATAATCCCTTATATTTACAACGGGTTTCTTGAATAAAATTGTCTTGTTTTAAGGCAACATCAACCTCGCGTAAACTGCACCAATCCTTATGATAACGCTGGCGTTGATAATTCCATTCGGGATAAGAAAAAATCTGTTGTGCGGTATCGGCTAAATCACGATGTTTTTTCTCAGGATTTAAAAAATCAGGTTCTCCCTGTCCCGCACCTGCAGGAATTAGCCAGTAATCGGGTGGAATTTCACCATAATCCTGTTTAATTGAAGCAATAATATCTTGTAATTCTGGAATATTTGGCGCGCCTTCTCCTTGCATGGTCAACAAATTTTGCAAAGTGCGCTCCGTTAGCGTCGGTTGTTGTTCAATCATTGGTTGCGCGTTTAATTGTGCGCCATCATCCGTATTTTGTGGCTGCTCAGGGTGTTTATGTAACAATTCAGCCAGCGCATTTTGCAAGGCTTTTTTCTCATGCACCTTGCGCAAATTTATAACCCGTTCAACTTGCTCAGGCAATAACACACCTTGATAAGCAACGGGTTCAGGAACTGCCCATGTGTGAATCTCATTTAAAATAAAATAGCTATCTTCTACTGTCGCATTCGGTTCAGCCAACCGTGCTGCAATGGTTTCCCACCCTGTTGGAATGACAGGCTCATTCAATAACTGTAGTAAGCGTTGCATATCACGATGTAAGCCTGAGAGTTCCCTTGCAATACAAGCATCTAATCGTAACCGTTCTAGTGTATGAAACAAGCGGATAGCTTTTTCACGGTGTGGAAATTGTTCACTTGCCGTGATTAAACTTAATTGCCATGTACCAAACCATGTTTGCGCCCATAAATGCGCAGCCGTCGCTTTATAAAGCAGGAAATTGAGGGTTTTATCATCAAAACGATGGATAGAAGCGGGTAAAAACAAGGTTTCTGTGTCAGTAAAGGCAACATCGCCATGTTCCATTTTTAAAGCACGCCCATCCAAACCGATAATAAAATGTTGTAACACACTTTGTATTTGTACTAACGGCAAACCCATATTATTTAAGCGGTATTGTTGCGCAAATTGTCCCAACGCATTGAGTTGGTCTAGGGCTTTATTCAAACCTTCTTTATCGTAGGTTTCGATAACAGCGGTAATCCATTCCTCTACCCCGTTTTCATCCATTAATGTCAGCGCATACGCCACTTGATGAATAAATTCATACGCTAACTCCATATTTTGCCGACTGACCACACGCACCCATTCCACCACCCAATCTTGTTGTGGACGTGGCAAGTTGGCTAATACTTTAACCGCATCATCTAGTTGACGGTGTGCCATGAGAATCAAACCGACGTATTCATTCAAGATTTCTTGCAACTGTTTTGCGGTAAGCGGGTGATGTAAACCGTGCATGACATCCAACCAGTTCATTAAGTGATGAATAATGCTTCTTAAGATAACGTATTTTACAGGGTCTTTAAATCAAACAGGATAACGAAACGTCTGAATCAGAATTTAGCGTATTGATAAGGCAAAATAGGATAATGATGCAAAATATTTCCCTCTCAAACCCGCATAAAGGGGAGATATTTTATTTGATGGAGAGATGTTATAGAACCGATTTGAAGTCTAAGATAAAACGTAACTCAAGTAGCCTAACTGATGCAGAATGGGCAGTGATTGAACCACTCTTAAATGCGTCATTGCCCAAGAAAAAACTTACCTGTCCTCATAAATGGCTGTCATTGGGTTGACCTTTCTAAAGACTTCCATTCAATCATTTATTGGCATTATAAACAATGGAGGACTTCGGGGGTTATCGATAAACCGATGACAGGCATTAATGCTAAACTGAAACTGTGTTTTATCAGACTGATGATTAAACGAATCGTTTCTTCTTAAGCATTTCAAATCGGTTCTATACAAGACACCCAAGTTAGCGCATCGATCGTGTTCAGTCTTTTGTCAACTCATCACAATCTGGTATGACAATACGTATCGGGCGAGTTCCGATTTTTTTCCCCGTCATTTCATCGATGACAACGGGTTTAATCCTTACCCCTGTTTCGGCATCTAAAAGCTGTATCAACTTGCCCTCTCCCCGATATTGGTCGCCCCACGCACCAATCATAATAAGCACTGGTAAAAAATCGCGTCCTGCGACCGTCAGTAGATATTCCTCACGCGGCGGGTGTTCTGAATAAAGCCGTTTTTCCAACAATCCTTCCTCCGTCAGTGTCGTCAGCCGTTTGGTTAAAATCGTGGGGGCGATGCCTAAATTTTTCCGAAATTGGTCAAAACGCGTAAGACCAAAATGGGCATCTCGCAGAATTAACATGCTCCAAGCATCACCGATTAGAGCTAGGCAACGGGCAATTGGGCAGGGGTTTTCACAACTATTTTTACTGTTCATATCATTTTAGTAGTGACTTGGTTTCAAATTAATAGTAACATGGCTTTTGTTACTTTTAAATTGATAGTAACACTTCAACTGTAAACAATCCACACTGAGATTTAACATGAACAATAACACTATGAAAGTTGCTCTCGTCACAGGTGCATCAACAGGCATTGGACTAGCAACCGCTAAAGCACTTAAACAAGCAGGATACCGAGTAT
Organism: Beggiatoa leptomitoformis; assembly: GCF_001305575.3. Lineage (NCBI taxonomy): Bacteria > Pseudomonadati > Pseudomonadota > Gammaproteobacteria > Thiotrichales > Thiotrichaceae > Beggiatoa > Beggiatoa leptomitoformis. Next base: position 2,524,533 of record NZ_CP012373.2, on the reverse strand, counting down.
TTGGCACCAGTCGCAGGTCGTTTGCCGAAAATTCCGACGGCATTACGATGTTGGTTTGCGATGTGACCAGCGAAACGTCTGTGCAAAACATGGTTGCTGAAGTTTTACAGCAAACAGGACGCATCGACTTGTTGGTTAATAATGCAGGTGTTGGTTTGCTGGCGGGGGCAGAAGAATCCTCTACTGCACAGGCTCAAGCCTTATTTGAGGTGAACGTTTTTGGCATTACCCGCGTGACGAATGCGGTGTTGCCCACAATGCGTCAGCAAAAGAAAGGTAGAATCATCAATATGAGTTCCGTTTTGGGATTGATACCAGCTCCTTATAGTGCCTTGTACAGTGCAACGAAACATGCAGTCGAAGGCTATTCTGAATCGCTAGACCATGAACTGCGAACTTTTGGCATTCGGGTGGTATTGGTTGAGCCTGCAATGACGCGAACTGCGTTTGAAGAAAATATCACCAGACCTGACCAACCGCTTCCCATCTATAACGCAGCGCGTACTGTCATGGAAGCCGTCATACGGGACGGGGTGAATACAGGAGATTCCCCAGAGATTGTGGCAAAGACCATTGTAAAAGCAGCGACAGCGATAACACCTAAAAGACGCTATACCGCTGGAAAACTTGCCTACCAACTTCGCTTTTTCCGCCGCTTTTTGCCCGAAGGGATATTCGACAAAAACCTGCGGAAGGCTTTCAAACTGCCTGTCTGAAGTGCATCCTCAACATAACACAACGGTTAGTTATGGCTGGTATAAAGCAAGTGCTTCCAGCCAATACCTCATGTAAGCGACTGAACATCAATGCAGTTCTAAATCCCCGCACTTTAGAACTTGTCTATCATAACCTGAGTTCGGAATAAGGAAGGCAAACCCGCTAATATCTGAGAAAATATAAAACCGCTACATTCCATATTTTTCAACGAGCTTGCCTACCATGAATTTAACACGATTGTTTTCCTCGTTCCCACGCTCTAGCGTGGGAATGCCTACCGCGTCGCTCCAGCGGCGTGGATTGCTGAACTAGTCGATACAAATCGATTACTAACACAACTTATTGCTTTTCATGATTTATCACAACACGCTGAGGAATAAAATTCATTTGAGAATTCTTTTGCTCGTTACCAAGCTCTGCTTGGCTGGTACTTGAACGCCCCATGCTTAAGTCCGCTTGTACTCGGCAAGCAGAGCTGGTAAGACAGGCTTTGTACCCGTGAAAGCAAGATGGGTAGTAGAACGTTCTAATGCTTGGGCGTTGTAAGTCATTGGTTAAGAATCTTGAATGGACTCTTGAGAATGCTAAATTGAAACCGTGTTTTATCAGACTGATGATTAAATGAATCGTCTCTTTTTAAACATTTCAAATGGGTTCTATATCACTATGTTTATATTGAATAGAATGCTTGACTTTCCCCCGTAAAGGGGGGAAATAAGAGGGAATCTTTTTTATTTGTTTTTTGGCACTACTGAAAAAGCGGTTAAAGTTCTAAAAACATAGACGCTGACGATTTTAATCACCGTACATCAAATTCTGCATGTTCTGAAGAAAAAACATGCGAATATAGATTTGCAATCCATTGTTTTCCTTCCTGTGTTACACGTAAATAGCGTAATCCGTCTTGAATATAATGGCTAACCATATCCCAGTAAAATGCAGGGTAACTGGTGCGTAAATCGTTAGGGGATGTGTAATTTAATTTTTCGTTAATGCCTGTTTCTTGAAATTCATAAAATAAAGCAGGTAATTTACGTAAATAATTCGGGTCGGCTAATTGTCCAATTAAATCCGCTGCCCGCACTAATCCGGGGTAGGAACTGGTGTTTTGATGGTCGGTATCGTTTGGCACGGGAAAGCGGGTTAATTCAATATTTGCCGCGATAACTTCAGCATCTATAACAGAATTTCCTCCAAAGCGTTCACGAATAAATAATTTACCTCTGTCAACGTGATAAGGTGACATGGCGGCATCTGTTGAGCCTGCGGGTAATTGTGCCATTTCGTTACGAATACCCGTTGTGTAATAGCCGTCTTTATCATCTCGACAAATACCACGTACATGTCCAATATCATGACATAAGAGGGAAATAATAAAGTTAAGCCAATCACGATGGGATACACCACCATCTCTAATATGTTTACCGCGTAAAATCTCTTGTCCGACCAGCGTTACCATTATGGTATGTTCCATATTGTGATAAAGCGCGTCACTGTTAGCAAAATGCTCTAGTGCCATACGTCCTGCCCACGCAATAATAGAACCGTTACCAGATTCTAAACTGCCATAATTCCGACGATAAGCAACCTCAAGTTTTTCAACAAAGGCATCAATAACAAGTTCTGTGGGATTAAACAGCATAATGGTTAAGTCCCTATGTTTGTGGTTTGGCGTGAAAAATGGCTGGTAAATAATAGGGTTAAGTATAAATGCGGACGGATAGATATTACTGTTTATTATAAGACACTATAGAAAAAACGGTAGGTTAGTAATATACCTTTCTGTATCGTCAATCTCAACGGATGCAACTCCATTGTGGTTTATCCGCAACAGTTATCGCAAAGCAAGCCCCTTGTAGATTTGCCCCTTGTAAACGGGCTTTTTGTATATCACTTTCACGGCTGAATAACGCGTCTTGTAAATTGGTTTTGTTTAAATTTGCGTCCGTTAAATCCGCCTCGCGTAAATCCGCTTTTTGCAAGTCTGCACCGCGTAAATCTGCTTCACGTAAATTAGCCCGACGTAAATCTGCGTTGGTGAGAAATGCACCGCGTAAGTCCGCTTTTTGTAAAATCGCCCAACTTAATTGCGTATTTTCTAAATTGGACTCACTCATTTTTGCTTGTGTAAAATTTGCACCGCGTAAATCGGCTTTTGTTAATAAGGCATTCCGTAAATCAGCCGCAGTAAAAATGGCTAGACTGGCTTTTATATTTTCTAGTTGTGCATTTTTTAAATCAGCTTGTTGTAAATTGGCTTTGGTTAAAACGGCAGCGGTTAAATCCGCATCGCTTAAATCGGCTTGCATCAGTTGCGCATGGGATAATTGGGCGTTGCTTAATTCAACACGACGTAAATCCGCATGGGTTAAAATCGCAGCGGTTAAAACGGCACGGCTTAAATCGGCTCCGCGTAAGTCCGCACGGCTCAAATTCGCTTGGGTTAAATTGGCTTGATGCAAGTTGCTGGTCATCAACACCGTTTCTTGCAGATTGGCATGTGCTAAATTGAGTTGTTGAAAATCCTTGCCTTGCAAATCGCAACGCACGCATTCATACCCATGTTGCAAACCCGTTTCTGCTGCTTGTAACGTAGATGAATGGTGCGTTATCACGATAAATACAATGTAGGAAAATAGCGTTTTCCACATAAATATTTTCCTCATACTTAAAGAATACAGAATGGTAAAATTGTAATCAGCAAAATTTATACCATAGCATGAATAATTTTTTCCAATGATTCTGAGAGGATATTCCCATGACAAGTTCAGCGTATGAACAGCTTGCTGAAGAAACTTTATTCGCCATAGAAGAAGCCGTTGAATCTTGCGGTGTAGAAATTGATTATGAAAACAATGGCGGTATTCTCACTTTAACCTTCCTCAATGGTTCTAAAATTATTATTAATCGTCAGCCGCCCGTTCAACAATTGTGGGTCGCTGCGAAAGCGGGCGGATTTCATTTCAATTATTCCGCAGACGCTCAACATTGGATAACTGATGATGGGCAAGCACAAGAATTATTTAGTTTTTTAAGCCAACTTTGTTCAGCACAAGCGGGCGAGCCTGTTACGTTGGTTTGTGAGTAAAATGCTCTCCGTTATTCTGATTACTAAAAATGCTGCACCACATATTGATAGATGCTTAACGGCGGTGCGTTGGGCGGACGAAATTATTGTTGTTGATAGCGGCAGTACTGATGACACACTTATTCGTTGCTCGGCTTACACTAAGCACGTTTTTATTCATACGGATTGGCAAGGCTTTGGTGTACAAAAAAATCGGGCATTGCAGTATGCAACGGGAGATTGGGTATTATCCGTAGATGCGGATGAAGAGGTAACACCAATATTGCAACAAGCAATATTAGAAGCTATGCAAAATCAATCTTATAGTGCATGGCAACTGCCGCGTTTGTCTCGCTATTGTGGGCGATGGATGCGACATGGCGGTTGGTATCCTGATTATGTCACTCGTCTGTTTAAACGAGGCACTGCACAATTTTCTAATGATTTAGTGCATGAAAAGTTAATGGTTTCTCAAGGAAAAATCGGTCAGTTGACTACACCGTTATTGCATTATTCTTTTGCAAACCTAGAAGAAGTCTTGCAAAAAATAAATGCGTATTCTAGTGCGAGTGCGCAAATGCAGTTTGCGCGTGGTAAACAGGGGGGGTTGGGTAAGGCGATTTTACACGCGCTATGGACGTTTATTCGTACTTATATCATCAGATTAGGCTTTTTAGAGGGACGCGAGGGCTTTATGTTAGCGGTCTCTAATGCGGAAGGCACTTATTACCGTTATTTAAAACTATATTATTATCAGCATAATGTATCCGATAAAACCTAGTATCATCATCACGACTTACAATCGTCCCGATGCGTTGCAACAAGTTTTACATGCCTGTGCGCAACAACAAGGGGTTGATGTAAGGCATTTAGAAATCATCATTGCGGATGATGGTTCTCATATAGCAACAACAGAATTAATCAATAGCTTACGTCCTCGCTTGCCTTATCAACTAAAACACAGTTGGCAAGCAGATAACGGCTTTCGCGCGGGGATGGCGCGCAATCGTGCTGTCGCTTTAGCAACGGGAAATTATTTAATTTTTTTAGATGGTGATTGTCTTCCGCGTTCAGATTTTGTTGCACAACATCTTCAATTAGCCGAACAAAACTGGTTTGTTGCGGGTAATCGTGTATTGCTTAACCCAGTGTTTACAGAAGCTATTTTGCAGCAAGCAATTCAATTACCCGATAATTTATGGCAATGGTGGCGGGTTTATTTACAGGGTGCAATGAATCGTTTTTTACCCTTATTGACACTGCCATTACCAAATGCGTGGCGTAAATGGCACTGCAAGCGTTGGCAAGGAGCAAAAACTTGTAATCTGGCGATGTGGCGCGCAGATTTTTTTGCGGTTAATGGTTTTGATGAGCTATTTCAAGGCTGGGGACATGAGGATGCTGATTTAGTTGTGCGTTTGATTCGTGCAGGGGTGCAACGTAAAGAAGGACGGTTTGCAGTGCCTGTATTCCATTTGTGGCATCCAGAACAGGATAGAAGTCAAGAACCTGCAAATATTGCTCGTTTGCAAGCCATTCTAACAGCTACGACGACGGTGGCGACGGTGGGCGTAAATCAGTATCTGTCTCCTCCTTCGTCAATGGCTTAGCAGGTTTTTCACCAAATTGGTTTTTTAACGCCTCATTTGCACTAACAAAGGGAATAATCGGGCTTTCAATAATGGGCGAGCGTCGTAAACGGCGTTGTTTTAATTTTGCCCATTTGGTTAATATAGTGTTTTTAATGTATATTCCTGCTTTTTTAAGGCTGTCATAGAATAATTGCCAGCGACTAATGCCCATCATTTCATTAAATTGTGCTTCCCACTTTTTTGTGCGTTCTGTAATGTTTAAATGTTTGTCTTGACGCACAGAAAACTTACGCGCGAAATATTCAAGTAGGGCGTAAGGTCGGGTATGATTTTGAATAGTTTGAATTAATGCCATCGTTTCCGCAACGGTTAAACTCAGTTTCTGTCGTTTAACCAATTCAGTGATGATGTCGTTACGGGTTAAGCTCGGTAACGTCATTTCTTGCAGATTAAGCCATGATTGGCGGTAAAACTCGCCTTCTAAAAAAATATTGCCTAAGTGATGCGGTTGTTGGGTGACACAAATTAACATCATATTATTGTGTTGGCGCATGGTATTTAAATTATCAAAAAACTTTAATTTATATTTTTTATCTAATGTAGGGTTATTTAATAACTGGTCAAAATTGGCTAGTAAGATAATCAAGTAATGATTGGTTTTTTCGAATAAGCGAATGATGTCCCATAATTCTGTGGCAACAGGTTTATCCGCTTTATAATGATTGTCGACTTGTTGCCAAAGATTTGCGATTAATTTGTCATAATTTTCTTTATATACCGCCATATCGGCTAATAAAACTTGTGTCTCTTCTGGACGACAGCGTTTTATGTCTGCTAATAAACGTCTTTTTCCTTGTCCCACTTCACCGATTAAATTAATTGCAATGCCATTTTTACCTTTACGTTGAAACGTATTAAGGAGTTGTTCTGTAAAGTGTGGGCGTAAACAGTGTACATAGCGGTCTGTCATGGTAATTAGTTAGCAGTCGTAAAAAGTGTGCAATTAATAGGATTTACAGTGTAACAAAGAATCCATCATGATTGAGTGATTGCAATATTTTTCTGTATAAAAGGATGGATTGCAAGAAGGATACCAGTATAAATAATCGTAGGGAAAACCGAATAATGGATGCAAGCCTAGCCAGTGTTATTTTATCTTCTCGTTAAAACGGCAAAACGTGCCGAATCAGAATTTACTAAATTATTAGGAGATTAAAAATATCTAACGCTAAAAAATCCTGATGCAAACCGTCTTTTAAATTTCTTCTAACCCCCAAAAACACAGTAAAACCGCAATACAACAGAGCAACGCAGCCAATGTAAAGCTAGTTTGCGCACCCAGTAATGACCAACTGTAACCGCTTAACCATGTTCCTACCGCGCCACCCGCGCCAAACCCTAAACCACTATAGAGTGCTTGCCCCCGACTGCGGGTATTGCCGATAAAGTAATGGTGCATAAATTGAACGGCAACCCCATGATAAATCCCAAAACTAGCTGCGTGGAAAAGTTGCGTAAAAAGAATAATCATTATGCTATCAACATAATATCCCATTAATAACCAACGAATAGCCGTTAAAATAAAACAGAAAATAAACAGGCTTTTTAAACGAAAACGTTGTAGTAAATGATGCATTACCCAAAAAACTAATACTTCTGCAAAGACACTTAACGCCCATAAATAACCAATTATTTCACGGGTATAATAATGCTCCTCTAAGTAAATAGTAAAAAAGGTGTAGTACGGTGCATGACTTGCCTGCATCAGAAAAAACGCGATGATTAAGACAATAATCGGTCTTTTTTTTAAGATGTGACGAAATAAAGTTGGTATTGTTGATGATGTTACTGAGGGCAAGCTATTCGCGGGCGGGGCGGGAACAAAAAGGCTGGCCAGAAAAATGATAGCAAATAATCCTGTGAGAATATAAGGCAATAATGCAATACCGTATTGTTTTAACAAATAGCCCGTTAATATGACAGTGATAATAAACCCAATTGAACCCCATAAACGAATTCGTGTGTATTGATGGCTTTGGTTGCCTAAATGCGCAAGTGTTGTGACTTCCATTTGTGGAATACTGGCATTCCAGAAAAAGCTAAATACAGTCATGATAAAAACCAACCAAGCATAACTTTGCGCGTAAAAAACCCCTGTAAAACAGAGCAGGGCGCAAAATGTTCCTAAGCGAATCAAACGGACATGTTGTCCTGTATGGTCAGCAATCCAACTCCATAAAGTGGGCGCAACAATTTTAGTCGCCATTGGAATAGCCATGAGTTGTCCAATGGTTTGTGCGTCAAATGCTAGGGTGTGTAAATACAAGCTCCAGTAAGGCATTAACGCCCCTAAACTGGCAAAATAAAATAGGTAAAAACTGGATAATCGCCAGTAAAGCATGAGTATCTCACACAAGATAAAAAATTAAGGGGATTAGAAAGAATTTGAGGGGAAACGCGGATTCAGACCATCTATAAGAAAACAGATAACACCGCTCAACGCGGTGGTATCCTTGCTAATTTAACCTATTATCATCATCTTTAGGATGCTGAAAATCTTCTCAATCCTGATTCAAACAGGCTTTAAATAGACCGTTTTTACAGTCTTTCCTGTACCCAACCCACGACGCTATTCAACGCCGCTGGTAAATGGCTGGGGTCACTTCCGCCTGCTTGTGCCATGTCAGGACGACCGCCACCTTTTCCACCCACTTGTTGCGCGACATGGTTTACTAATTCGCCTGCTTTAACCTTATTCATTACATCTGCCGTAACACCCGCAACTAACGAGACTTTATCATCCTTTACGGAGGCTAATACAATAACCGCAGAAGCCAATTTATTTTTTAACTGGTCTAAGGTATCACGTAATTGTTTAACATCTACGTTATCTAAACGGTGCGCTAAAACATGCACGCCATTAATTTCTGTCGCTTGTCCTGCTAAATCATCACCTTGACTACTGGCGAGTTTACTTTGTAAGCGAGAAAGTTCTTTTTCACCCTGACGCACTTGCTCCAATAATTGTTGCAAGCGGGTTTCTAAGCTATCACGCCCCGTTTTTAACGTGCTTAATACATGATTTAAATGGTTTTCAGTTTCCGTAACCCATGCCAGCGTTTGCGTGCCTGTAATCGCCTCAATCCGTCGCACACCTGCCGCAACACCCGATTCAGACAGAATTTTAAACAGTCCAATATCACCAACACGTTGCACATGTGTTCCACCACAGAGTTCTACAGAAAAATTATCCGCCATTGACAACACACGTACATCATCCTCATATTTTTCACCAAATAACGCCATCGCGCCACTTTTTACAGCATCATCCAAATTCATAACCTGTGTTTGTACACTGGTATTATTTAAGATTTTTTCATTAACGATATGCTCTATCGTGGCGAGCTGTTTGGCTGTAATCGGTTCAAAATGCGCGAAGTCAAAGCGCAGACGGTCAGTATCAACCGATGAACCCTTTTGTTTAACATGCTCACCTAAAACTTGGCGCAATGCGGCATGTAATAAATGGGTTGCGGAATGATTACGCGCAGTGGATTGACGCGCTGTTACGTCGATTTGTGCGTGTAATTTATCCCCTTTATGCACAATACCTGTTTTGAGCGTGCCAATGTGTGCATTAGCATGTCCGATTTTTTGGGTATCTGTGACAATAAACAGCGCAGTTGCGTTATTTAACTGTCCTTTATCCCCCACTTGACCGCCAGATTCAGCATAAAAGGGTGTACTGTCTAAGATAATTTGCCCTGTTTGTCCCGCGCTCAACTGTTCAACTTCATGTCCTTCAAAGAATAACGCCGTTATCGTGCTATCCCCTGCAACGCTGTTGTAGCCTATAAAAACACTTTGACAATCAGCAGTAAGAGCGACATTAGACAAATCAACTTTAAAATGTCCTGCCTCGCGCGCACGGGTGCGTTGCTCAGTCATGCACCGTTCAAAACCTTCCATGTCGATGCTCAACTCATGTTCACGAGCGACATCAGCCGTTAAATCGGTAGGAAAACCATAAGTATCATACAGTTTAAAAACAACATCACCTGCAATGATGGTTTTACCATTCAAATGCTGCATGGCCTCATTGAGTAACACCATGCCATGGCTTAAGGTTTCAGCGAAGCGTTCTTCTTCTTGTTTTAATAAACGACCGACTAAATCCGTCGCTTTACGTAATTCAGGATATGCCGCGCCCATTTCTGTATCCAATGCAGGCACAAGGCGATAAAAAAACGGTTCGTGTAATCCTAATTTATAACCGTGTCGTACAGCGCGACGAATAATCCGCCGCAACACATAACCGCGCCCCTCATTAGAAGGGATAACCCCATCCACGATTAAAAAAGCGCAGGCACGAATATGGTCAGCAATGACACGCAGAGAACTATTTTCATAATCCACCCGATTTGCGACCGTGCCAACGGCTTTTAATAAAGACTGGAATAAATCAATTTCATAATTAGAATGAACATGTTGCAGAACTGCGGCAAGACGTTCTAAGCCCATACCCGTATCAACTGAAGGATGTGGCAAAGGGGTTAATGCGCCGCTAGTGTCGCGGTTAAACTGCATAAAAACCAAATTCCAAATTTCGATATAACGGTCGCCATCTTCATCAGGGCTACCGGGGGGGCCGCCGAAAATGCCTTCACCATGATCATAGAAAATCTCACTACAAGGCCCACAAGGTCCAGTATCGCCCATCATCCAAAAATTAGAATGTTTACCACAGCGTGAAAAGCGCGTCGGGTCAACTTTCATTTCTTTCAACCAAATATCTTCGGCTTCCCTATCCTCTTCATAAACCGTTACCCAGAGTTTTTCAGGCGGTAAACCCAATTCCTTAGTTAAAAACTCCCAAGCAAATTGAATTGCTTCACGTTTAAAATAATCGCCAAAGCTAAAATTACCCAACATTTCAAAAAACGTATGATGCCGCGCGGTATAACCAACATTTTCTAAATCATTATGCTTGCCCCCTGCACGCACACACCGCTGACAAGTAACCGCCCGCTTATAATCACGCTTTTCTAAACCTAAGAACGTATCTTTAAATTGCACCATGCCTGCATTGGTGAATAACAAAGTAGGGTCGTTACCGGGGACTAAAGGACTACTAGAAACAATGGTATGTCCTTTAGAAGCAAAATAATTGAGAAATTGTTGGCGTAATTCGATGACACTAATCATGGTTATTGAAATCTTAGTTTGTTGGGTAAAGTAGCAATATTACCTTAAAATACTGAATTTGTGATTCTGGATATACAAGTAGGTACGAAATTCATCTAAAACAGACCGCTTGTAACCACCAAGTAGGGTAAGCATCGCCCATTATTCACATGCCAAATGCCCAAATTTTGATGGGCAATGTCCACCCTATCTTGTAACAGGGATAGAATAAACACTTTTAGCGAGCGCGTGGAGTGGATGGAAAATCAACAGTAATGTTTTAGACATTTCTAATCCTAAATATGTGGATAAGTGAGATAATTGTATTTAACTCAATTAGCTACTTGATAAGGAAGTACAAGCATATTATCAGCAATTGTAACAGATTAAATTTCTTGCTTCACGGGAGGATATTTTAAAAGAAAGCGGATAACGGCAAGATTTTAGCCTTGTGAAAGACGGAAAAACCCGCTCAGGGACACAAGACTATAAATGTCGATAATGCGGTAGGTGTTACCATTTTTAAGAATATAATCAGGAATATTCGCTTTTGAGGCATAGACAAATCTGGCAACAATTTCTCCATTATCATCTAATTGCGCAACAGGTTTGAGTTTACCTTGATAGATAAACCCTTGTGTTAATACGCCATTGACTTTTTTACCAACACGACGGTTTTTCGCGTCGATGACGTATTCGATGGTTTTTGTGGGGAGTATGTAAGGTGGGCATTGCTAACGCTACTTGTAAGTGGTTGGAGATAACACAGTAGCCAGCATAGAATGCGTTACGCGGTGTAAACACACACCTTATGCTTGAGCATTTCTATTGACATGTTCTAGTAGGAAAATAATATCAATTTTTAGCCCATCTGTTGCATCAGCTAACATCAAGAAAAACTCTTCATCTGGTACTCTTACAACCTTATTGCGGGCTAGTTCTAGTTGGAAATTAGCAATCCTATGCAATAATTCATTGTATCTCCTAAGTTTACTTGGTTCATCAACAAGGTTTGTGCCTGCCCTATAAGTACCTCTGGCAAACATTGAGACAAAAACTAAAAGGCTGCTTAACCACACAACTTTTTGATATTGAGATTTTTTTATAAAAGAGGCAAACTCTACCTCCCAATATTTAGTCATGGATAATCTCACAAGGTAACGTATTTATATCAATCCCCCTTTATTTAGGCATTGTGCAATTGCACCTGTTTGTGCATCGATGATTAAGCACGGACTGCCTAAATGGTCGGAAATGACGCGGTAGGTATTGCCGTTTTTGAGAATGTAATCAGGAATATTCGCTTTTGAGGCATAGACAAATCTGGCAACAATTTCTCCATGACCATCTAATTGCGCAACAGGTTTTAACTTACCTTGATAGATAAAATCTTGTGTTAGAACACCATTGACTTTTTTACCGACTCGACGGTTTTTGGCATCGATGATGTATTCAATGGTTTTGGTGGAAAGTCCACCCTACTAGGCTATAGCTTATATCCATTGGGTAGGGTGGTGTGTTTATCAAACATCACATTGTCTAATATTACCTTATCAAAGGTAGCCGTAGAAAAATCTACAGAGCTAATGTCTGTTTTATGCAACACGTTATCTCGTAAAAACAAGGTTTCTCTTAAAGTTGCTTGAAAAAACTTAGTTTCTTTCAAATCCACACCATAAAAACGAGATTTATCCCATTTTGTTAAAGAAAAGTCTGTACGGAAAAGAATCACATCATAAAACTCAACATTAATAAAGATTGCATTTCTAAAATTTATTTCTAGCATTATACACCCTTCAAAAATAACATTTTCTATCCGAATATTTTCTAAATTAAGGCTGTCAATTTCCCCGCCCTCAAATATACAGTTGCACAAATTCAACCCATATAGATTGATTTCGCATAAATTAGTTTGATAGTACATCATATTTTTCCTGAGTTATGTACACTAATAGTGAATAAAAAAATCATGAGGATATTTAATTATCCATGCTCTATAATTCATGCAACTGTTAAAATGTTTTATCCTAATAACTTTCGTACTAAACTATCTAACTTGTTGTCTATCTTAAACCAGCCACTCCGATAATGAGCGTTGGTATACATACTTCAGGAAGTAAAGCACATGCTCCTACAGCAACGATTCCCGTTCCAACATATAGAAACAGTACTATAAAAAGATTAAATAGAATTCAGTAAAAAGAGCTCATCAATAGAACAATATTGTTGTTTACGGAGAGTCTTAGCCTGAACCCATTTATGCTCAATAGGATTTAAATCCGGCGAATAAGGCGGTAAATATTCCAAGAGATGCCCCGCGTCTAAAATAGCTTGCTGAATGTCGCTACGTTTATGAAAAGTGGCGTTATCCATCACAATCACAGAATTCTGAGGGAGTTTAGGAAGTAAGTCTTGGGTTATCCAAGCGAAAAAGACATCGGAATTAATCGCCCCAGAAACTAAAGAGACGGTTAATAAACAAAAATTGAGCAAAGCCCCGATGACATTGGTACGTCCCTTTGCATTCCAGTCTTGCGTGCCAAAGCAACGTTTGCCGATAGGTGCATAACCAAAACGGCGTGGCATATCATGAGCAAAACCACTTTCATCGATGAAAACAATTTGCCTATCAGATTGTTTATAACGATTCATTTTATCTTGAAAGACTTGCCGTGCTTCGGGGTTGGCTTTGGGATGTTTGAGGGTTTTTTTTACGGCTAATCCCTAGACGTTTTAATGCATGGCGAATCCCGCCTTCCGTAATCCCAAAACGGGCTGCGCGTTCATAATGGTAAGCATTGGGATATAATGCAACATCTTGTTTTAGGGCTTCCATGTCTATTTTAGTTGGTCTGTTACGTGTTCCTTTGGCTTCCAATACTTTGCTCCACCTGACGAATGGCTATTTGAAAGCGTTTCGCTACCGCTGCTAGGGTCAGATTTTCTTCTTGTTTCACTTTTAATACTTTACAACGGAAATCTGTTGAATAGGTCATTTCTTATTCTCTTTTTAAGGGACGGTTACTATAGCAACAGTACTATAAAAAGATTAAATAGAATTCAGTAAAAAGAGCTCATCAATAGAACAATGTTGTTGTTTACGGAGAGTCTTAGCCTGAGCCCATTTATGCTCAATAGGATTTAAATCAGGCGAATAAGGCGGTAAATATTCCAAGAGATGCCCAGCGTCTAAAATAGCCTGCTGAATGTCACTACGTTTATGAAAAGTGGCGTTATCCATCACAATCACAGAATTCTGAGGGAGTTTAGGAAGTAAGTCTTGGGTTATCCAAGCGAAAAAGACATCGGAATTAATCGCCCCAGAAACTAAAGAGACCGTTAATAAACAAAAATTGAGCAAAGCCCCGATGACATTAGTACGTCCCTTTGCATTCCAATCTTGCGTGCCAGAGCAACGTTTGCCGATAGGGGCATAACCAAAACGGCGTGGCATATCATGAGCAAAACCACTTTCATCGATAAAAACAATTTGCCTATCAGATTGTTTATAACGGTTCATTTTGTTTTGAAAGACTTGCCGTGCTTCGGGGTTGGCTTTGGGATGTTTGAGGGTTTTTTTTACGGCTAATCCCTAGACGTTTTAACGCATGGCGAATTCCTCCCTCAGTTATTCCAAACCGTACTGCGCGTTCATAATGGTAAGCATCTGGATATAACTCTACATCTTGTTTTAGGGCTTCCATGTCTATTTTAGTTGGTCTGTTACGTGTCCCTTTGGCTTCTAATACTTTGCTCCACCTGACGACGCTTGCGATGGCTATCTGAAAGCGTTTCGCTACCGCTGCTAGGGTGAGATTTTCTTCTTGTTTCACTTTTAATACTTTTCTACGGAAATCTATTGAATAGGTCATTTCTTATCCTCTTTTTAAAATACGGTTACTATATAGTTTTTGAGACATAAACGAATCTAGCAATTAAATTGCTTTGTCCATCGAGTTACGTAACAGGTTTGAGTTTGTCTTAATAGATAAAACCTTGTATTAGTATGCCTTGTTTGACTTCAATTAAGCGTCTTGTGGGGTCGTAGCTAATGGTGACGTATATTAAAAATCATCAAAAAGAGGAGATCAAAGAAGGATGTGATTTTCTAATTTCTTTAATATTATTTAATATTCAATGACTTTCCAACGATTTCGTTTTTAGCTTTACAATTTGTTCAATCTGCAAATAATTTTCTGCGGTACAAAACAGGGCGATATTTTCTGTCCAAGCACCACGCAATAAAATCGTGTGTCGTTGCGGTTGATAGGATACTTTACGAATCCGTTGCCAGTTGAGAAAAACAGATTGTCTTGATTGTGCTAGTAATCCTGCTCCCACAACAGTAGGTTTGCCAGATAATAAGCCAAAAATAACCGTAATCGTATTAATCAGGTGATTCTTCTTCGTTTGTTGTGTTTGTGTATAACATCTCACGCCTTTGTCATCTAAGGTGAATTCAACCGCATATTGTCCGCGATATACCATTATTAAAAACAGCCATGTTAAAAAAAATAATGTGCCTATCAGCCCCAGTGCGTACAGGGTATAAATACTATTTCCTGAAACTATTAGAACCATAAGAATCAATAAGCTAAAAGGAATACCAATGGCTATCCCTAATTGTTGGATGATGACAGGATGACGAAAAATAGGTACGTCAATTCGCCACATCTGTTTTTCTGTTTTTCTGTTCATCGTTTTTGCCTTTTGTTTTGTTTGAACGTTTAATGCGTAAACGATTTTACTTTTTAGCTATTTTTAGTAATTATCCGAGTCGGTTTGTGTTAAATCAATTTTATGGGTTGCCGTTTTGCCCTTTTTGAATTTGCCGTTGTACGGGAAGATAGTTTATTTTTTGGTAGTTGAGGGTGATAAGTTTGCCCCGTTTATGATTATATTGAATCAGTTATCAGTGTTGCTAGCTATTTGTCAATCATGGATATTAATCTTGTTGCGAACCATGGCAGATTGATGCAAAAAGACCTGACAGGTTTTTAAAACTTGTCAGGTCTTTGTTTTATTTATGTCATTTATTTGTAAGATTTTGCCAAATTCAGGTTAGTTTGTAGCTTATTGCAGTAATTGATGTGCAGGAAATACTTGTTGTGTGCCTTCTGCTGTGCCAGGTAGGATGGTTAAAAACTCGTTCATGTCGGGTAAAACGGGAACTTCTTTTGGGGAAATAAGGTGGTTGTTTGCTTCTTTTTCCCGTTGTTCTAGTTGTTGTGTCCGCATGTACGCATATTTTCCTCCGCTGACCATCGCGCCTTTTTCATCATTGCGTATGATAACAGGGCGTAAAAAAACCATAAGGTTTTTTCTGACTTTTTGTGTGCTTTGAGAGCGGAATAGCGCGCCAACAAGGGGTAAATCACCTAAACCGGGTACTTTTTGCATTGTTTGTTGCAGGTTTTCGTCAATTAATCCACCAAGAACTATCATGTTGCCATCTTCAACCATTACGGTTGTTTTAATTGTGCGTTTATTGGTCACAATATCGGCCGTTGTTACGGAGCTACGGGTAATACTGGAGACTTCTTGTTCAATATCTAACTTAACAGCATTACCTTCATTTATTTGGGGTTTAACTTTGAGTTTTAGGCCAACATCTTCGCGTTGAATGGTTTGAAAAGGATTGGAAACACTGCTGGAACTGCCTGTATTGCTGTATTGTCCTGTAATAAAAGGGACATTTTGTCCTACAACAATTTCTGCTTCTTGGTTGTCTAAGGTTAGTAATGAGGGGGTGGATAAGACATTGCTGTCAGTATCTGTGGATAATGCGCGAACTAATAGGCCTATGTTAAATGTGTTGCTATTGAATATGCCGAGTCCTAAAAATGAGCCTGTTAAGTCAACACTGCTTAAGCTTGAACTGCTGCCATTTTGATAGCTATCTACGGCTGATGCGAGGGAGCTTAAGCTAGGGCCTGCATTGCTGAAGTTGGATAATCCAATGGGGCCGTTTTCTTTACCGTACATGAACCATTGTACGCCTAGTTCGTTTGAAATATCGGCAGAAACTTCTGCAATGATGGCTTCTACTAGTACTTGAGCGCGACGCACGTCTAGTTGACGAATAACGGCTTGTAAATTTAGTAACACTGAGGGGGCGGCTGTAATCACTAAGCTATTTGTGCTGGGGTCTGCTTGGATACTGGTTTTTATGGTTTGCCCTGTGTTGTTGCCATTGTTATTGTTGTTGCTGTTGGTATTGGCGAGTAGGTTTGTAGAAACAGGTGTGGTTGAGGGTTGTCCTTGTCCTGTTTGCGTTGTGGTTGCAATAATACCGTCACTCATGCCTTGTAATACTTTGGCTAGTTCTTCTGCTCGGGCATAGTGTAAATATACAACTTGTGTATTTCCAACGGTTTCTATGGATGTATCTAAATGTGCAACTAATGTTCTTATGCGTAGGCGAGTTGCACTGTCGCCGCTAATTAGTAGGCTGTTTGTGCGTTCGTCAGCAATAATGCTGGTGGTGTCTGGCGTACCTGCGGCGGTTGAGGCGGCGGAGTTTTTTTGTTCTAGGGATGTAATGACTCGCGCTGTTTCTGCTGCTGATGCGTGTTGTAAGACGATGATATCAACGTCTTGTTGGGGGGATGTGTCTATACGTTCCACAATGTGTAGTAATCGATTTACATTGTCTGCACGGTCGGACACGATAATTGTGTTGTTGCTAGGATAAGCAACTAGATGTCCTTGTTGTGGAATAAGCGGGCGCAGTAATGGAATTAATTGTGCGGCTGAGACATGTTTTAGGGAAATAACTTTAGTAATTAAGGTATCCCCTTGAATATCGTCTAACCCTGAGACAACAGGGGTATTTTCGGACTTTGCCAGTGAGTCGGGTAAGATTTTAGTCACTTTTCCTGATTCTACGGCTGCGTATCCATGCACGCTTAGAATAGATAGAAATACTTGATAAACTTGTTCACTATTCATAGGGCTATTAGATACGACTGTAACGTTGGCTTTAACCCGAGGGTCAACGATAAATGTTTTACCTGTAATTTCTGCAACAGTATCAATTAGCACGTTAATATCCATATCTCGAAAATTTAACGTGACTTGTTGCGCGGTAAGCGGCAGGGAAAAACAAATTAACAAGCAGAATAAATAATAATGGATGAGGCGCATGTTCACAGGTACACACAAGAACGGATAAAAATCCGTATTTGTAGGTCAGAGATAAGCAAGATGTTACAAGCAGGTGAGTTATCGTTCACTGTTGTACATATATAAGGGTGACAGCAAGTCGTAAAACCTGCGTGAAAGCGTTAGTAAAACGTTCTTTCACGCAGTCTAACAAAAAAATTGGCCCGACTTGTTTAAAAAATGTTAATCAGTTATTTATTTTTTGACTTCTGCACCTTTAGCGTCAGCAGCTGCTAAAGATAAAATCCAATGCACAATGGTTGCGGCATCTTCATCGGTTAAAGTCGGGTTAGGGGGCATAGGTACTTGACCCCAAACTAAATCAGCGGCTTTGCCTTCTTTGGCTTGTTTCATTAAGCGGGCAACAGTTGCTTCATCAGCTCCTTTGTATTTTTCAGCTACTTCTTTGTAAGCAGGCCCTAATACTTTGGTGTCCACTTGATGACAGGTTAAGCAAATATAGCCCTTGTCTTGGATTAATTTGGTTGCTTCCTCTGTGGTTGCGACTTTGGCGGTGTCTGCGGCAATCACAGACCCTGTGCTAAACATCGCTAAACTTAAACAAGTCGCTGTAAAAATAGAACGCATTAGATTTATTCTCCTGTAATCATTATTGTCTAAAACAGCATAGTAACAGTTCTCGTGCAATGATTGAGAACAATAGAATTATAGACATTTCACTTGCATTGGGAAACATGCGGTTTATTGAATAGTTTAATTCAGTTTTTACAGCCATCCTCCAATCAATAAAAAGGCTGCCCAATAGTATGGATGATGATAATAACGATATTTTTTATCGGTTATCATCCGTTTTTGTGCTAACTGTAGGGCTTTTGCTTTAGTAATATGAGGGGGTTGTAATTGTGTGTAAAATTCAATTAACACGAGTGGTGTTGCTTCATCGTCCACTTTCCACAAACTGGCTAATGCACTTTTCACACCTGCTTTTAAAGCGACACCAGCTAAACCCAATGCTGCGCGGTCATCACCCATTGCGGTTTCACAAGCACTTAAGGTCAATAGCTCTATTGGTGTATTGTTGACCCGTGCTAATGTCATTAAGTCATTTAATTGGCTTAAGTTTAATCTGTCATCATAAGTTAAAATAAAAGTATTGTTTAACTGTTTGTTAAATTGTCCATGCGAAGCAATATGTACAATGGAGTAGTCTCCTGCACTTAATGCACTACGTAACTTAGGAATAGAAAAGTCTTTATTTAAGAGTGGGGGTGGGCTGCTATAAAGCTGTTGAATGGTTTCTACTTCATACTTGGTACAGGGTAACGCCGAAAAATTTTGTACACTGTCAGATAATCCACTGAGTAATATTTTATTTTTAACCCGATGTTCTTGTGCATTATTCAAACATAAACTGGGCGTAATACCTAACGCAAATTGTTCTACTAAATAATTTTTTCCATCGTGCAACGCGGCAAAAGGTAAGGTTCTTAAAATACCTTCAGGAACAATAATTAATGTATCTATATTGTGCAGTTCTTGTGTAAAGGGTGCAATTAACCATTGATGTAAACGTTGTGCATATTCAAAAAAGCTAGCAGGTGGGGAGGAAATCATCGTATCTTCAACAAGAAGGCGCAAAGGTTCACAACGGCTTGAGTTGGCTTCTTCCATCCCACGAATACGTTGTTTTGCTTGGGGATTATCACGCAGGGGGCTAGAAAAATAACTAACGGTGTCGTGTAGATTTTTTTCGGTGACGGCAACAGTTGCTTGATGAATACCCGTTGTTGTGGTTAGTAATAATTCTAAACGGTCAACTAGTGGGATTAAATATAAAATAGCGGTGTGTGAGTCAATTAATTGGTCGGCTGAGGTGCATTCTGTCTGTTGTGTAATACAACTATCTTGATAATAATCTTGTAATTCAAAGTTTTTATAAGTTTCTATCGCTTGACGCGCTTCAATCAAAGTGGTTTGGCGTTGTGTGTCTGTTTCCTGCTTTGCCTGTTTTAACAATAAATCCGCTAATTCAAAATAAACGGGCGCGACTCGTTCGCGAATACTATCGGTAATCGCGCAATACCCTTTTGTTGCAATTTGTTGTTGTACAGGGGTAAATTCAGCAATTGCCGCTCGATAAATATCTATCGCTTCTTTGTACAGCTCTTGCTGACGTAATAAGTGTCCTAATTTCCATAACCATAAGTATAGTAATGTATTTTCTTGTGTTTGTTGCGCGTGAAAAACGGCTTGTCGAAACAGTTGTAAGGCTTCGGTATTTTGGGCAACTGACTGATAAAGTTCACCTAATGAACCGTCAGCATAGGCTTGAGCGTAGGCATTATGCAGTGTATTTGCTAATTGTTGAGCGCGATATAAGGCTTGATAGGCTTGTTGTAACAAGTGTTTAGCTGCGACAGACTCGGCAGGAAATTCTTGACGTAATGCTTGCGCGAGTTTTCCTAAAGAGATTAGCGCGAAGATTTCACTATATTGGTCTTGCCAATGATTGGTTTGTTGTAAAGCCGTTTCTAAAAGCTGCAAACTGTGTTGCAAGGCTTCTTCTGTGGTATCAAATTGGTCTATGGTTTCCTTCTCTAATAAAAATTGTTTTTGGGCTTTATTAATTAAAATTTTTGTCTGCATCTCTTGTAAAACACGAGAATCACCACCTTTATTACGTAATAATTCAATCGCTTCTGTATAATTTTTTAACGCTGTTTCAAAATCTAAATTAGCACTAAACAAATTAGCAGACTGATTTAGGACTTCTGCTAATAAGTCCACATCGTTCAACTGTCGCGCTAAAACCAATGCTTGTGTATTGTACTGCGATGCTTTTTTAAAATAATCAATGCCTTGTGCTAGATTTAATTTACTGATTTCATTATATAAATTAATTTTTAACGGAATATCAAATAATTCACTGCCTTGCTTTAAGGCTTGTTCAACTAATTCAATGGCTTGATTGTAATTACCTAGCTGTCGATAAGCCTTTATCAGTTGTATCATGATGGCAACTTGTTCGTGGTTATCAGAACTTATGTCTAACGCGCTTTTCCACTGTTGAATTGCCTCAGCATATTGTCCTTGTTGAAAGGCTTGTTGACCGATGACAAAAGGGGACAATGCTGTATTAACAATCAAAATGAATGCAAATATCATAATAATCACCGTTAGTGCAAGCAGTTAGGATAACTAGCCTTGTTCCATAAAAAAAACCCTTAGACTTTATTATCGCCTAAAGGTTCTATATCCTGCGTTAAAACAATAAATTTACTTTAAATTGCTTGCTACAAAATCCCAATTCACGAGATTCCAAAAGGATTCTACATATTTAGGACGTGCGTTGCGATAATCTACATAATACGCATGTTCCCACACATCACAGGTTAATAATGCGGTATCGCCCGCAGTCATTGGGGTTGCCGCGTTGCTGGTGCTGACAAGGGCTAAACTGCCATCGGCTTTTTGTACTAACCATGCCCAACCAGAACCAAAGGTTGTAATTGCCGTTTGGGTGAACTTTTCTTTAAATTCGGCAAAAGAATTAAATTGTTTATTAATCGCTTCAGCCAATTTGCCAGTGGGTTCGTTACCGCCTTTAGGGCTTAAGCAATGCCAATAAAATGTGTGATTCCACACTTGCGCGGCATTATTAAACAGACCACCTGACGATTTTTTGATAATCTCTTCAAGGCTTAAGTTTTCAAACTCAGTACCACGAATCAGATTATTCAGATTGGTAACGTAAGTTTGGTGATGTTTACCATAATGAAACTCTAACGTTTCCTTAGAAATATGTGGCGCGAGTGCGTCCATTGCATAGGGGAGTTCGGGCAGTTTATGTTCCATGTGTGAATCCTTTACCAGTGAATGGAAAATCCGATGTAAAAACTTGTTTCAGGATGTAGCTTAAGCCACAATCAACAGTGTAAACAATCATTCAGTATTGGTCTATTTCTTACCGTTTTCAAGGTTCTCATGTCATTCATCCTCCCGTCGCTCTTTTCGCTTACTCATCAACTGGTTGCCTTACCTTCTGTCAGTTCCGCTAGTCCGCAATTTGACCAAAGTAATCGGGCGGTTATTGAGCTGTTAGCCAGTTGGTGTGCGTCTTTAGGGTTTCGCTGCGAAATATTGCCCGTTAATCCTGCATTAGATAAATACAATCTCGTTGCAACGTTGGGTACGGGCGCGGGCGGTTTAGTTCTCGCAGGGCATACTGACACCGTACCGTATGACTTGGGACGTTGGCAAACAGACCCGTTTCAATTGGTTGAGAAAGATAATCGTTGGTATGGTTTAGGCACAACCGATATGAAGGCGTTTTTTGCGATGGTGTTGCAAGCGGTGCAAGATTTATCGCTAAAACAACCTAAAAATCCATTAATTCTGATTGCTACCGCTGATGAAGAGTCGACAATGGCAGGTGCGCGGGCTTTAGCGAAAGCAGGTTATCCGAAAGCCCGTTATGCACTCATCGGTGAGCCGACAGGTTTGCGCCCTGTTCGTTTACATAAAGGCATTTTTATGGAATCGATACGTCTTATCGGTTCATCAGGACATTCCAGCAATCCTGCTTTAGGTAACAATGCGTTAGAAGGTATGTATCGAGTGTTAGGCGAGTTAATTCGCTGGCGCGAAACGTTACAAGCGACTTATCAGAATCCAAATTTTCTCGTTCCTGTGCCGACCTTGAATTTAGGGCATATACACGGGGGCGATAATCCCAATCGAATTTGTGCCGATTGCGAATTACATATCGATTTACGTCCTTTACCAACGATGAAACTCAATGAATTACGGCAAGAACTTCATGCACGGGTTCGGTCAGTCATTGCGGATACAGGATTAACAGTTGAGTTTAAAGCCTTATTTGAAGGTATTGCCGCAATGGAAACACCCGCAACCGCAGACATTGTGCGTTTGGCAGAAAAATTAACCCATCACAGCGCGACAGGAGTCGCTTTTGGCACAGAAGCCCCGTATTTGCAACAACTGGGAATGGAAACGATTATTTTAGGTGCGGGGGATATTGAACAAGCGCATCAACCTGATGAATATTTAGGCACAGACCGTATAGTGCCTATGCTCAATATTTTAAAACAAACCATTCAACATTTTTGCTTGTAGGAGGAAATCATGCTTTACACCCTAGAAGAGCGACACGTGCAATTAATCGGCAACAGTCATTTTATTGCGGATAATGCAACGGTTATTGGCTCAGTTATTTTACATAATCAGGTTAGTATTTGGTTTAACGTGGTGATTCGCGGCGATAATGACCCTATTGTGATTGGTGAAGATACGAATATTCAAGACGGTTCAGTTTTACACACGGACAAAGGCGTACCACTGACAATAGGTAAAGGCGTGACAGTAGGACATTTAGCGATGTTACATGGCTGTACAATAGGCGATAACAGTTTAATTGGTATTAATGCTGTCATTTTGAATCATGCGAATATTGGTAAAAACTGCATTATTGGTGCGAATGCGTTAATTCCTGAAGGGAAAGTTATCCCTGATAATTCACTAGTGGTTGGCAGTCCGGGACAAGTTAAACGTCAATTAACGGATGCAGAGCTTGTTGGTTTACAACAATCAGCTAAACATTATGTTGAAAACTTTAAACGGTATTTATCGGGGTTACGGCTGGAAGGGGATAAAAGTTAAAAATAAGTCTATATCAGGGTGCATTTAGCTACGTCTTTTGTGCTGTCATGCACTTTCATCTTTGTCTGATGGACATAAAATAGTATCTTTACAATTGTGCTGGTGAACTGCTATACTTCTTCGCTCAATTCGTTTAAGCAATTGTCTTAGCTAATTGATATTCCAATTAGGAGAGGTGTCCGAGCGGTTTAAGGAGCACGCCTGGAAAGTGTGTGTACGTTTATCGCGTACCGAGGGTTCGAATCCCTCTCTCTCCGCCAGTTTCTATGGTGACCATGTTGGTTCCCTCGCATCATGAAGTTATAAACCCTGTCAGGTCCGGAAGGAAGCAGCAGTAGTAATCGAGTGAGTGCCGTGGTGTAGCTGGCGTGGTTGCCACCCCCCGTTTTATCCTTGTCTTTGTTCCCCTCAACACTTATTCTGTAACAATTCATGGCGTGTTGTTTGCCTGTTGCACAACACGGATTCCTGATTTTGTTTAAAGGATAAATAATGGCTTATCAAGTTCTTGCACGTAAGTGGCGACCGCATAAATTCCCCGAAATGGTAGGACAAACCCATGTAGTCAGGGCTTTGACAAATGCGCTTGATAATGACCGGTTACACCATGCTTATTTGTTTACAGGCACACGTGGTGTAGGGAAAACCACCATTGCACGTATTTTTGCAAAATCGCTCAATTGCGAAACGCATGGGGTTAGCTCTCATCCGTGTGGCACTTGTAATACCTGTAGAGAAGTGGATGAAGGACGATTTGTTGATTTAATTGAAGTTGATGCCGCTTCACGCACCCGTGTAGAAGATACGCGCGACATTTTAGAAAATGTCCAATACGCGCCTACTCGTGGACGTTACAAAGTTTATTTAATAGATGAAGTCCACATGCTCAGCACGGGCAGTTTTAACGCACTGTTAAAAACCCTAGAAGAACCCCCACCCCACGTTAAATTTTTACTCGCAACAACCGACCCGCAAAAACTACCCGCGACGGTTTTATCACGTTGTTTACAGTTTAATCTTAAACGCCTAGCTGCTGAACATATTGCTCAACATTTAGAAAATATTCTAACAACAGAAGCCATTCCTTTTGAAATACCTGCTTTGCAATTATTAGCGGTTGCGGCAGATGGCAGTTTACGCGACGCACTCAGTTTGCTAGACCAATCGATAGCCTACAGTGGTGGTAGTGTTAATACAGACGATATACGGACTATGTTAGGTACATTAGACCAACATATTGTTGTTGCTATTGTACAAGCTTTAGCTGATAACGATGCCGCAGGGTTATTACAACAAATTGCACAAGTTGCTGAACAAAACCCTGACTTTATGCACTTATTAGCAGATTTGCTCTCGTTTTTACAACGAATTGCGATTGCGCAAGTTGTCCCAGAAACGGTAGATATGATGCAAAGTGACAGCCCAGCAATCGTTGCACTCGCAAAACAACTTAGCCCCGAAGATGTACAATTATTTTATCAAATTGCGTTGTTAGGACGGCGCGATTTACCGCTTGCCCCTGAGGCACGCAGTGGTTTTGAAATGATAGCCTTACGCATGATAGCCTTTCGTCCTGAAGGATTTGGCAGTTTGCCTGCTACGCGTACCAGCACACCACCCCGTCCACAACCAACAACGCCTACACCTGTTCAATCCTCACCCGTACAATCCACACCCGCATCATCAGCGAGTTCTAACCTATCCGCTGTACAGCCTCCAAATAACGCGGTTGCTGTATTAACTGAACCTGTTGCATTGACGAATGCCGAAGAATGGACACAAATTTTACAAACATTGGCTATTCAGGGGTTTGTTAAACAATTAGCCGTTAATTGTGCTTTTGAGAAACGTGACGGTAATTTAATTCATTTAGTCTTAGCTAACTCTAATCAAGCGTTGGCTAATCAATCAAGTAAGTTAGAACAGGCATTACAACAACATTGTGATGCTAATATTCATTTACGCATTCGAGTTGGTGAATTATCAGGCGATACGCCTGCACTACAGCAAAAACGTCAACAAGCTGAAAACGAAAAACAAATACATGAAGATATTCATAACGACCCTTTTGTACAAGCTGTGCAAGAACATTTTAGCGGCCAAGTGCGTCGTATTACTAAGCATGTGAGCTAATTTGATTTTATGATTAAATAATGCAAAATAAATCAAACTAATCATTGCAATATCCTACGGAAGTTTAAGAAATTCTTAATTTTTCATCTTAAAAATAGTGTTAGTTTTAATGCAGATAATCCTACCAAAACACTATTTTTTGCAATAACACACTATTTCCCCTTGTAATGACTGATTAACGAAGTTTAATCTTGCATTCATCCCGCTGACAACCAAATACTTGTAAAATTTACTGAACTTTTCCACTAAATGAGAATATTTTATTCATTTAAGTAAAGAAAATAACAGGTTTAAGATTTTGTCTTGTTCAACAAGTGGGTATTAATAATGTTTATAACAGCAAATAAAGGGATTATGTTCAAACAAATAGGCTGGCTTTGGATATTGTTTTTCTATAGTGCTTATGGCTTTGCTGAGGGGATTGATGTCGACATTAACCGCCAACAAATTCAGGAAAATGAATCGTTTGAGGTAACATTTACGGCAACAGGAAATGTTGGCACACCTGATTTTAAACCACTTAGTCAAGACTTTGAGATTTTAAGCCAAGCACAAAGCAATCAAGTCACTATGATTAATCGCGATTATACCAACCAGATGATATGGCGATTAACACTCATGCCAAAACATAAAGGGGTATTAACCATTCCTGAAATTGATTTTGGTAACACCCATAGTTCTGCCACGCAAATTACCGTAACCGCAGAAGCTGCTAGTAATAGCAATGACGATAAAAATCAAACCTTGTTTTTAGAGGTAGATGTCGAACCAAAAACAGCCTATGTACAATCACAAATTATTTATACTTTACGCCTATTTCGCTCGATTGATATTGCCAATGCCAGTTTAACTGATTTAAAAATTGGTGAGGGTGATGCCGTTGTACAACGCTTAGGGGAAGATATTACCTATCGTACGCAACGAAATAATAAACAATATGCTGTTGTAGAGCGCAAATATGCTATTTTTCCACAAAAAAGTGGTACGTTACATATTGAACCTTTAACACTACAAGCACAGTTATTAGATGCTAACCGCTATTCGCGTTCTACGTTTGATAGTTTTTTTACACAAACAACAGGGACAACGAAAAAAATTACGTCGGATGCGGTGGATGTGACGGTGCAACCCATACCCAGCGATTTTACAGGGCAACAATGGCTACCTGCAAAACAATTGGTATTACAAGAAGATTGGTCGCCTAATCCCCCAAAATTTAAAGTGGGCGAACCCGTTACACGCACGATTACTTTAAACGCGAATGGTCTAACCGCAGGGCAATTACCAACATTAATGAATACGGGACATTTACCCGTCGAGTTAAAAGCCTATCCTGATCAGGCAAAACCTAATGAACAGATGACAAGTAGCGGTGTTATTAGCTCTCGCCAAGAAAAAATAGCAATGATTCCCTCTAAAGCAGGTAGTTATACACTACCCGCGATTTCAATCCCTTGGTGGAATACCAACACAAATCAATTAGAAACCGCTACATTACCCGCTCAAACCATTGAAGTAGCACCTAGTGCAGAAGCGACAACAAATCCTGCACCGATTGTGCAACCGACATCCGTTAACGCGACCCCTCAAGCAACGCCCGTTGCACCCACACCTGCACCCGTGATTGCGCCATCCTCAACACCTGCGCTAACAACGGTTACAGTTGAATCTTCTTTCTGGCAATGGGTGAGTGGGTGTTTAGCCCTTGGTTGGTTCTTAACTTTGTTGGTATGGGCATGGACACGTCATCAAGCGCAACAAGTCCGTCAAACAAACGGGCAGAAAAAACCGCTTTATTTGCTACAACAAGCCTGTCGTTTTAATGATGCCATTCAAGCTAAAACGGCATTGTTAGCATGGGCAAAAACGCATTGGCAAGACCGCCCCCCCGTGAGTTTAGGCGATATTGGGGTGCGTTGTGGCGAACCTATTCAGCATGAAGTGCAAACGTTAAATCGCTTGTTATATAGCCAACAAATCACTGAATGGCAAGGAAATACGCTATGGGAGGCAGTACAAGCCTATTTAAGAACACAAACGCAACGAAAATCTGTCCAAACAACAGAAACGTTAGCCCCTTTATTTAAATTATAGCGTTAGCTAGCATTCTGTTATTTATTAGAAATTGAGGAGGTTAGCCCTCCTCAATTTTTATCTATCTAAAAATCCTGTAAATCCTGACTCAAACAACGGGAGTGTTTATTCTATCTTTTTGCACGGAATTCTTTCGCTTTTTTTAGTGCCGCTTCTAAGTCAACGGGTAACACCGGTTTAGCAATATAATCTTGCATACCCGCAGCAAAACACTTTTCACGGTCTTCCTTCATAGCATTCGCGGTCATTGCAATAATCCATGGACGTTCTGCAACTTTCCATGTGTCATTAATTATTTTGGTTGCTTCTAATCCATCCATTTTAGGCATTTGCATATCCATGAAGATAATATCATAGAGTTTTTTATGTAAAGCCTCTATCGCATCAAACCCATCCACCGCCTCATCAGCACGATAGCCTAATTTTTTTAGTTGTAACATCCCCACTTTACGATTCACAACATTATCGTCCACCAGTAAAATTTCTAATGACTCTGTTGGTGATTGTATTGTGGGTAAAATAGATTTCGCTATTGGTACAGGATTTTCCTGCATTGTAGTCTGCTCCATCAATTGTAAACAGAGGTCTAATAAGCGTTTAGGACGGATGGGTTTCGTCAAACAAGCCGCAAACGCTGCTTGGCGTTGTTGTTTGCTACACAAATTGGCTAGGGCAATCCGTGGGCAATTTGGTAATACCTGTATTGGTGTTGAGACATTGTTAATATCCATTATGGCAAGGTCTATTGAAGTTTCAGGCGTAGGAACCGCCGTCAAAACGTGCATTCCCCAGCGTTGTGCCTGCGCCTGTAATAAATGTTGATTACTGGGCAACATATCCAGCAATAACAAGGTTTTTCCCGCTAACTGTGGATGCGGTTCATAAAGGATTTGCTGTGGCTGATTATTTGTGACGGGAACGCGAATGGTAAAATGAAACGATGAGCCGACATTCTCCTTGCTTTCTACCCAAATACGCCCTTGCATTAATTCACTCAGGTGTTTACTAATCGTTAGTCCTAACCCTGTTCCACCATATTTGCGTGTAGTAGATTCATCAGCTTGATTAAATGATTGAAATAATCTAGCTATCTTGTCTTTTGAAATACCGATGCCCGTATCTTGTACCGTAAATTGAATTTGTTGCAGTTTGTCATCTATGCGTTGTGCTTGCACATAAATGTTAATTTCCCCCTGTTCTGTAAATTTAAAGGCATTACTCAATAAATTAACAAGAATCTGTTGTAGTCTTGTGCTGTCTCCAATGATACTTTGAGGAACAGTATCTGCGAAAAAATAGATTAAATTCAGTGGTTTTTCAACTATTTTACCACTGGTTAAATTCAGCGCATTTTCTACACAGTCACGCAAATCAAACTCGCGTTGTTCTAAAACAAGTTTTTTGGCTTCAATTTTAGAAAAGTCTAAAATATCGTTAATTAACGTTAATAAAGTATTGCTACTGGTGCGTATCGTACTTAAATATTCTTGTTGTTCTTCATCCAGTTGTGTTCCTTCTAAAATATTAGCCATGCCAATAATAGCATTCATGGGGGTACGAATTTCATGGCTCATATTCGCTAAAAATGCAGATTTAGATTCTGTCGCGGTGAGGGCTTCTTGACGTGCAATGGCTAATTTCTGGTTTTCTATTTCTAATTGCTGGTTTAGATTTTGAATGGCTTGATTAGCATGTGCTAATTTTTCTGTACGTTGATTTACTTTTTCTTCAAGACTGGCGTATAAACGCGCGTTTTCTATAGAAATTGCTAACTGATTAGCCAGTAACTGCACTAATGCTAAACGGTCAGCCGTAAAGACGGCATTACTAAGATTATTTTCTAAGTAAATAATGGCAACTAATTTTCCTTGATTTAAGACAGGACTACATAAGATAGATTTTATTTTTTGGGCTTTTATATAGCTATCGGTATTATAAAGATTATCCTCGCAAGCATTGTCTAAAATTTTCGCTTGGCGTGTGTGGATAACTTGTTGAATAAGGGTAACAGGGACGACGGGAATTTCTCCATCCGTGGTTTTTTTTAGTGGATGAGAAGCGGTAATAGCCAGACTTTGCGTATTACTGTGTGCTTCTATAAACCATTGTGCGTTTTTTTCTAGTAATAACATGCCATGTTGCGCGCCCGCGTTTTCCATCACGATGGTAATGAGTTTTTTTAGTAAGCGGTCAAGTTGAATTTCTTCTGATAAACTGCGGGAGGCTTTGATAATAGAGCTTAAATCTAAGCTATCTGATGCACTACTCCGTCGAGTATTGTTCGTATTAACCGTTGTGCGTGTTTGTGAAATCGTGAGCGATTTTACAGAAACCCCTAAACTTAATTCAGGATAGCGACTTTTTAATAAATCTAACTTAGCCGTTGCGCCCCAAAGTTGGTATAGATAAAACGCCTCTTTGATATAGGTTGAGGCAATATTATTGTCTGCTTTAGTCTGCCAAAAATAGGCATAACGTTCACAAATTAACCCTTCTTCTTGGCGATAATGATGCTTTTTAGCCAACTCTATCGCTTGTTTATAGTAACGCATCGCCTTTAGCTCATCCCCCTTCAATCTTGCTTGTTCTGCTTGAATAAAAGCATAGCGATGCGCATTATTGCTGGGCGCGTGTTTTGCCCATTTTTTTATTTTTTTAATATCTTGTTCTAGCCCTTTAAGCTGTTGGGCAGTGGGTTTTTTGCCTATTTGCAGTAATGCTAAGCGTGACAACGCGCCATAAAAGTGAAACACGGTGCTGTGAAACATGGAGGCAATCCCCATCGTATTGACTTTTTCTGCATAGCTTACCGCTAATTCATATTGTTCAAACCAATAGCACAATATCATTTTATGCACATACAAAAAGGCTAATGCTGTAATATCATTAGCTTGTGTGTGTATAGGTAACATACGGGTTTCATCATAAACATCACCAACCAGTAACCAAGGTTGATGTGGATTAGCACCGCGAAAATTTGAAATGGTTTGTAAAACAATTTGATTGTAATACAAAGGTGTTTGTTGTTGAATTTGGTCAATGGCCGTAACATATTTTGCGGTTTCTTGAAAAAGTTCTTCTAAAGGCAGTCCTGCAAAAAAACTGTAATTGCAGTACATAAAAATGGAATAGCCCGCAAATTCTAATTCTCCCGTATCAACGCCTACTTGATAGGCTTCTAGTAAAGGCGCGAGCGTTTCTCTAAGTGGGGCTTCCCAGTGCCAAACGAAGTTGTAAACCATAAAATAAGTACGACATTTCAATTCATTCGCATTAAAATCATCCAAGACTTGTAACGCCAGTTTACCAAAACGATGCCCTGTACTAATTTCTCCCACTACCCCGCATAAAATCAGCCCATAGCTCGCATACGCAAAGGCAGAAATTGGGCTGTTTCCCCGTTGTACAGAAAAACTCATTAATTTGATGGAGGTCAAAATCATTTGTTTTGTATCTGCAATATACGCGGCGGAATAAATGCGATTCATAATGCGCATAACAGCTAAGTCATGCGGATTTGTTGTGACAGGCAGACGGCTTAATTTTTCAATTTTTTTGCCCAATAACATAAAACGGGCGCGATAAACATCATGTAATACATGAAACATCGTTGGTTTTTTTGGAAAAGAAACGCCCAGCATTTGCAAGACATCTAATGCTAACTCAATGGCTTTTAACGGCTGATTTTGTGCCATAAAGGCTTGAATCTGAATTTCATAGATTCGCACGCGGTCTAACAAATTATGTGATTGTTGTAAAACCAACTGCGCCCACTGATTCATTCGGGAATAGTCGCCGTTTAAAAAAGCTACCTCTGTTACTTCTACATATAAATCAAGACTTAAATGATAATGTGTATCCCAGCTATTGGGGGGTAAAAGGGTTAATCCATGTTGTAAATAGGAGAGTGCGGGTTCATAAGCGGCGGCACTTTTTGCAGTTTTCCCTGCATTAAGATTTAATTCGGCTAAATGATGGCGTTCTTCTACAGAGTCAATCAGTTTTTCGGCAATATTCAGATGATTAACAATTTCAAATAAATGTTCTTCTAATTCTATTTTTGAACTGTTTGCTAATAGTAATCGCCCAACCTGTAAATGGGTTGCTACTTTTTGTGTGTCATCAATTAACGAGTAGGCGGCTTGTTGTACACGGTCGTGAATAAAGCGATAGAGCGGAATCAACATTTCTATGGGTTGTTCGTCCGCTATTTCTGTTGCAGTTTGAGTATATTTTGTTTGATTAACAAATTTATAAATATTTCCTAATGGAAGTATTAATTCTTCTCTCAATGCCAGCCATAATTCTTCTGCGGTCTCCATGAGAGATTTTTGATTGACAATCGCAAGTGTTTTTAAATCAAATTGATTACCAATACAAGCCGCCAATTCTAAAACAGCTTGACTATTTGCAGGTTGTTGTTGGATTTTTTTAACCATTAAATCAATGACATTATCGCTAATAGCGGCTTGTTGCATTTGTTCTATATGCCATTGCCAAATCCCTTGTTGTTTGTCAAAAGTAATCGCCCCGCTTTGATGAAAAGCATGGAGTAATTGATTTAAAAAGAAAGGATTACCTAATGTTTTTTCCCAACACAGTTGTGCAAAGGGAATGACTTCTATAGGCGTAGATTTTAGGCTATCGGCAACCAGTTGCATGACATGTGGTAACGCCAGTGGTTTCAGGGTGATAAAGTTTACAGTAGCTTGTTGTTGTTCAATATTTTTTAGCGTGAGCATCAAGGGATGAAACTCATCGACTTCGTTATCTCGATAAGCACCAATAATAAAGAGGTGTCGCTGTTTATTATCATCCATGAGGAGTTCTAATAATTGCAGCGTTGCTGTATCAGCCCATTGCAAGTCATCAAAAAAAATCACAAAGGGATGTACTGAAGAAAAGGCACGGATAAAATTTTGTAAAACGAGATTAAAGCGGTTGCGCGTTGCACTGGGTGATAGCTCAGGGACGGGTGCTTGTTTGCCGATAATTTGTTCAATTTCGGGTACAACATCGATTAATATTTGTCCGTTAGGCCCTAGATAAATAGATAATTTTTCTCGCCATGTTTCAAGCTGACTATCGCTTTCTGTCAGTAATTGGCGGACTAATCCTCGAAAGGCTTGGAATAAAGAATCATAAGGAATATTCCGTTTAAATTGGTCAAATTTACCACTGATAAAATAGCCGTGTTTTTTGACAAACGGTTTATGCACTTCACGAACGAGTGCAGATTTACCAATTCCTGAATAACCCGCAATCAACATCAATTCTTTCTGACCATTACTGACACAGTCGAAACTATTTAATAACATTTCAATTTCTGTTTCACGTCCATATAGTTTTTCAGGAATTTGAAAGTAACTGGATGCGTCTTTAGTGCCGATGGTAAAGGTTTCAATACGTCCTGTGGTTTGGAGTTGTGTTAAGCATTGTTGTAAATCGACTTGTAAGCCAAAAGCACTTTGATATCGATTTTCTGCCGTTTTTTCCAATAATCGCATAATTATTGATGATAAAACGTAAGGAATATGCGGATTTATCTCAATAGGGGCTTGTGGTAATTTGGCAATATGGCAATGCACCCATTCCATTGCATCGTTTGCTTTAAAAGGTAAACATCCAGTCAACACTTCATACCATGTTATTCCTAAAGAATATAAGTCAGTACGATAGTCAACACTGCGATTCATGCGTCCTGTTTGTTCGGGCGAGATGTAGCAAAGATTGCCTTCTAAGGTATCTAAATTACAAATTTCTTGAGTTTCACGGGATAATTCGGTTGCAATTTCAAAATCAATTAGTTGTACTTGTTCGGTTTTAGGATTAATGATGATATTAGAAGGGTTAATATCCTTGTGCATAATATTTCGTTGATGTAATTCACCGATAATATCTGTTAGTTGAATAGCAAACTGTAAGAATTTATGAATATCTGTTTTATAGTTTGTTGATAACTGACTTAATGCACAACCGCCAATATCTTCTAATATCATTGCCCAACTATTTTTATAGGGTTGTAATTCATAGGCGCGAATAAAACCGGGGTAATTAAGACTAAGTGTTAAATGATATTCACGTTGAAATTGTGCAGTTTCTCTGGGGGAAGGATGTGGATTGCTCAATACTTTACAAATAATGGGCAATTGGTCGGTATTACGGTATCCGCGATAAATTTGTGTGTAAATGCTATCAGATAATTTTTCAAGCAAAGTATAACCCGCTATTGAAAGCATAATTTCCCCAATACAACATTAAAAATAATTAGTTAAGAATGGAAATAAGTAACTCGTTCCACCATGTTTATCAAATTCTGTACCAACGAAGCATATTTTTTAAAACTAATCAATTTAGTAATTAGCCATGAGATGATAATTGAGATGTGTTTCTAGTCGTTATTGTTTGGTTTAATTTTTTATTACCCTACAAACAATCATAATTAGTAAAAAGACTGTTTGCAAAGAATTTTTCATGTTTTAAGAGAATTCTAAAAATAAAGCGTTATTCATCCTATAAATATATATTTATATTGAAATTTGTTTTATTTTTATTTAATATAATGATTCCATTTATATTTATTGTAATGGTAAAGTTTACTTTCCTAAAAACAAGCAGAATAAAAAATACTTGTAATTTAGCCACAATAAATATTTTTTTTAAAAGTAAGGAGGGCGTTATTTGGCGTGATTATTATCTTGGCATGACTTAATTAATTTTTTATGAATTAACGCAGTATCAAGGCTTTATTGGAAAACGGTATGAGATTGGGGTATTAATCTATTTTTATTAACGGTGTACTGTGGAGAGGTCTATATGCGTTTATCTTGTCGACGATTATTGTTGTTTTTATTATTGATTGCGTTAGTTATTGGTTTTTATTGGGCTAAGTCTTGGTATGAAAGTGAAGTGGGTGTCCCTGCTTACCAAGCGGTTGATAAAATTGTTTCTTTAGAACAAGGTTGGTCAGCAGAAAATATTGATTGGTATCACTATTCAACACAGGGCAGTACTTTTTTTCTAAAAGATAGTTGGTTTCTTGCATTAGAACAACCTGTTCCTTCTTTATTTTTTTCCGCCGCGCCTTTCCGTGATAAAGCCTATTTAGGTTCTTATGGTTTTTTGTTTGATCCTGAGAAAACACCGTACAATAAAGAGGGCTTACCTATTGGTTTTACAATAGATAATAATTTTGTTGACCCACTGACACAAGAGAAAATGCGGGTTGTTGGTTTGAGTTGTGCCGCTTGTCATACAGGACAACTGAACTATAAAGGAACGGGTGTCCGAATTGAGGGTGGACAAAGCATGGCGAACTTTTCTAAGTTTCAAAATGCGTTAGGTTTTGCAATGTTATTAAATTACTATGACCCGTTTCGTTTTGATCGCTTTGCTAAAAATGTTTTAGGCGCGGATTACAGTAAAGAAAATAAGACGAAACTCAAAGAAGAATTTTATGTACGGCTACAAAGCATTTTGAAGCAAGGTAAGTTAGACAAACAATATGCTTCAACCACTATTGAGGGATTTGGACGCTTAGATGCGTTAAACCGTATTGGTAATTTTGTTTTTGGATTTGAATTATATGAAGGTAATTACCGCACTGTTGATGCCCCTGTTACGTTTCCTTTTTTATGGGGAATTTCTTGGTTTGATTG
Source organism: Beggiatoa leptomitoformis (assembly GCF_001305575.3). NCBI lineage: Bacteria > Pseudomonadati > Pseudomonadota > Gammaproteobacteria > Thiotrichales > Thiotrichaceae > Beggiatoa > Beggiatoa leptomitoformis. The sequence continues at coordinate 2,489,284 of NZ_CP012373.2, read as the reverse complement.
GGTGCAGTATAACGGTTCAGTAATGCAACCCATGACCCGCAATGCAGGGGAAGCCTTAGGTGTTTTTGCGCCAATTAATTTAAAAGATGCCAAGCAGGGTTTTTTTCAATCAACATTGGCTGTTGAAAATTTATATCAATTTGAAAAGCTGATTGGTGGGGAAAAACCTTTCGAAGGTCTAAAAGCCCCTGTTTGGCCCGAAAATGTTTTCGGCGCGATTGACCAAACCAAAGCCAGTAAAGGTGCAACTTTATATCGTGAAAAATGTATGAGTTGTCATTTACCACCTGTTACATCAGATGAAATTTGCCAAGCAAAATATTGGACTGCGCCAAATAAATGGGGCTTACGCTTCCTAAAACTGACTATGGTTAATGTGGATTTATTAGGCACTGATAGCCAAGTTGTTACCGATTGGGCGCAACGGTTTGTAGAAACCAAGCAATTGGGTTTAGGGGTGGTAAAAGCAGAACAAGGCTTACCCCTCACTGTTGAAAATGCAGTGAATATAAAATACCAAGCCCTTGGATTAACTCAAGCGCAACAGGATGAATACAATGGTAAACGTGAAAATAAAGTACGTTCTCCCTTGTGTTATAAAGCGCGTCCACTGGAAGGTGTTTGGGCAACGCCGCCATTTTTACACAATGGCTCTGTGCCTAATTTGTATCAATTACTTTCTCCCGTTGCAGAAAGAGCAAAAACTTTCTATCTGAGTAGTCAAGAATTTGACCCGCAGTCTATCGGCTACAATACAGATTATGTTGCTAAGGGATTTCAATTAGATACAACATTAGTTGGTAATCATAATACAGGGCATGAATTCCGTTCTTTAAGCAAAGAAGAGCAGCAAGGTTGGAATGGGCAGTATCCGTATAACGGCGTTTTAGGCGCGGAATTGACTGAGCAGGAACGCTGGGAATTAATTGAATATTTAAAAACGCTCAAATCCCGTGATTTAAATCAACAAACTGCCGCATGTCCTACGCCAATAGATGACACGGTTGTTGTCAACAGCTATGCAAACACAGGAGTTGTAGATACATGTCAATAGTAGCCAGTTTACCGACCCCAGCCGAGACGGCAAAACGTCAAACGTATTTGGAAAAAATGCGCGAAGCCTATGCGTATCAATATAGTTATAACAATACGTTTGCAACCATCATCAAATTGCCTGATGCGGAAAAACCTGATTGTGCCTATCAATTCGGTACGTTTAAAAATCTCAGTGGTTTGATTCCTAGTTTACCGCGTATTTTAGCAACTCAATTAAAACAATGGTTTAAACGTCCAATTACAAGCTATGAGGATTATCTGTTTTTTGGGCGTTCCTCGTTTCCTGATACCCGTTTTATTGATAATTTTCAAAGTGATGAGTATTTCGGGTTGCAGCGTGTTATTGGCATTAATCATGTAGTTTTACAAGGGGCATCAGCAACAAACCCTTTGCCTGATAATCTGGCGTTGACACGGATTAAACAAGTTTTTCCCCAAATAACGGCAGGCGATATATTTGAAAATGCCCTTGCTAATCGGCGGTTATATTATGCTAACTATGCGATGTTACAGGGTTTAGTTGATAATCCCGGTGAATATGCAGGACGTAAACAATATGTTACCGCGCCCATTGTTCTTTTATATCGTCAAGCAACGGGTGCATTACATCCCATTGCCATTCAATTAAATCAAATTCCCAGTGAAAACAATCCTGTTTTCACGCCTTTAGATAAACTTGCATGGGTTGCAGCAAAACTATACGCCCAAGTTGCTGATGTGAATTATCAAGAATTAGTCACACACGCAACGCGCATTCACTACCTTGTAGAAAGTTTTATTCTCGCAACACATCGCGAGTTATATAAAACCCATCCTGTGTTTTTACTGCTCAAACCACACCTTACTTACACGCTAAGTGTTAATAATCATCATTTGTTTTTAAAAGACAAAAAAGGTGTCCCCGGTGATTTTGGTGCGCAACTCGCGGGTAATTATGATGCAATGGTTGAACTAATGGCGAATGCCTTTAAAACATACGACTTTAGCGAACATGCCTTGCCCGTTGATATTGCAAAACGTGAGGTAGATACACCCGATTTATTTTATCCCTATGCCGCTGAAGGGCGAAAAATTTGGGATATAATACAAGCCTTTGTTCTTGATTACTTAAATCTGTACTATCCTAATGCCAAAATATTGGCAGAAGATAGCGAGATTCAAACGTGGGCGCGGGTGATGTCAGACGATGACGGCATGAGAATCAAAGGTTTTCCTGCACACTTTGACACAGTAGAAGCCCTTGCCCAAGCGGTAGGACAAATTATTTTCACCACGACTGCGCATCACTCAAGTGTTCATTATCCACAGTATTTATTTTCGGGGTTTACACCAGCAATGCCTTTTGCAGCTTACGCGCCTGCGCCAACCAGCTTGCATTGCGATTTAATCAATCAGGAATACTTACTAGAAGCACTCCCACTGCGTCAACCCTCTATGATACAAGCGTTTATTTTTTACCTAACGAATTTTAGAATAGGGCGTATAGGACAATACAAACTAGAGGCGAAAGCACAAACGTTGGTCACGCATTATCAACAAGAACTTGCCACGTTATCCGCTCAACTGACAACTGAGGATACGCGTAGAACTTATCCATACATTTATCTCAATCCAGCGTATATTCCTAATTCTGTAATGGTTTAACGTATATTTTAACGAGTAGGTGCGAATTTATTCGCACCTAACGCATTTATTCCCCCAGCCGCAATAATGCCAAAAAATTCGGATTTGAACCTAAATTTTCATCTATACCATGCTGTTCTAGCCAGCTTTTTAACGATTGCAATACGGGTGCAGACAACCCGCTTGTCAATAAACGCAGTAAACGCGGTAAATGCTGTAAATACTGTTTTTTCCCATCACGTTTAAACAAACGCACAAAAATTCCCAATACTTTACAATGTCGTTGCACCCCTAACACGCGATACCAGCTATCAAATACAACACGGTCTAATTGTGGAAAGGCTTGATAATAACGCTCACGCAACAATTGGCTTAGATTATCAGGGACATCTCGGCGGGCATCCTCCAATAAAGACACTAAATCATAAGGACTTGCACCTAATAAAGCATCCTGAAAATCTAACAAACCGCAACATTGCACGCCCTTGCGTTCTGCTAACTGCATCAAATTATCCACATGATAATCTCGCAATACTAGGGTGATAGGTGGCGGGGGTAATGCCTCTAAAATCGTCTGCCAACATTGCAAATAACTTTCCTGTATTGCTGTTGTTGTTTCTCGCCCCAACACCGCAGGCAAGAACCAATCAGCCAACAACGCTGCCTCCGCTAATAAGCGTTGCGTATCATACGCGGGCAATGCAATCGCCTTTGCTTGCGGATGTTGATGTAATGCAATCAACGCATCCACTGCATTTGTATAAAGCGGTAGTGGTGCAACCCCCTGATTTAATAAGCAGGTAAACGTCGCATCACCAAAATCTTCAAGCAATAAAAAACCCTGTTCACTGTCTGCGTGTAATACCTGTGGCGCGCTTAACTGCAAAGCACACAAATGTTGCGCAATCTGCACAAACGGGCGCACATCCTCACGTTCTGGTGGCGCATCCATGAGCAACACACGGCTGTTGCCTTGTTGTAAGCGGAAGTAACGACGAAACGACGCATCAAATGGCAACGCTATTATTTGCGCATGTTCCCATCCATGTTGTGCTAAAAAAGAGAGACGTTGTTGTGTGCGAATATCCATGCTTGATAGCCTTCATAAGAGGTGATGTAATGCGAATAATAATTTTCCAAGGTAACAAACAATCAGACAATGCGTATTATTACTTTAAATTTGAATGGTATCCGCGCTGCGGCAAAAAAAGGTTTTTTTGACTGGTTAGCCCTGCAACAAGCCGATATAGTCTGCTTACAGGAAATCAAAGCCCAACCCGAACAACTCACCGACAGCCTTTTTCACCCACAAGGGTATTATTGCTACTACCATGCAGCAGAGAAAAAGGGCTATAGCGGGGTTGCATTATATGCACGTCGCCGACCTGATGCAGTACAAACAGGTATAGGCTGGGCAGATATAGACATAGAAGGGCGTTATTTAGAAGCGCGTTTTGGTGATTTGCGTGTCATTTCACTCTACATGCACTCAGGCTCATCAGGGGAAGCACGGCAGGCGTTAAAATTCAGCTTTATGGCGCGTTTTCTCCCTCACTTAGAAACCCTACGCCAAGAAAATCAATCTACAATTATTTGTGGTGACTGGAATATTGCGCATAAACCAATAGATTTAAAAAACTGGAAAGGTAACATAAAAAACTCAGGATTTTTACCTGAAGAACGCGCATGGATGGATAAACTCCTCACTGAAACAGGCTATACAGACGCATTTCGTGTAGTCAATCCTGATGCAGAACAATATACATGGTGGTCAAATCGCGGACAAGCATGGGCAAAAAATGTTGGTTGGCGGATTGATTATCACGTCATTAGCGACAGCCTAAAAAACAGCGTACAAACCGCAAAAATTTACACAGAACAGCGTTTTTCCGACCATGCTCCTGTGATTATTGATTATAGTATTTGAAAAAACACAAACAGATTTGCCAGATTGTATTAATTGGATACAAGCATTAATGCAACGCTGACAAGTCTGTAGCGGTTAACCCTGTATATCTTAATACGGTTTCAACAAGCATTCCGTCCGCTAACATAGCGCGTGCGGTTTCCAAACGAGCTTGTTTATCACCCTCTTCTTTTCCTATTTGTAAGCCCTCTTCCATACCTTCCTCCTTAAACCGCTGTTTTGCCTTTTCCCATGCAGCTTCATCCTTAATTTGCGCAAGCATGTCTCTATCAATATTCAGTTTACGAATAATGTCTAAAATCGCTTGGAACATCTTTTCTGAATAATTATTTTCTTCTAGTTTGCCGTCTAATGAATCTTCTATCAGCTCTAACCACCGTTTGATTTTTGGCGGGGTTTTATCATTCACCAAGCGCGGACAAAGAAAGACTAAACGATGTGGATAAATGGATAATTTACGTCCACGTTCATCCGTTGGGTTCATATCACTGACGGCACAACTAAAGTCGACACTGCCGTCACGCGGAACACTGGTTAAAACAACGATGGTGTAAACGGTTCGTTCAAAATTATATTCTTGAAAACTGCCTATCTGTTCGACCAAACTCACCAGATGGTAGTATAAAAAACGGTCAAAAAAGTCTTCTTCTTTGATATGTTGAATTTCAACAACAATCCGTTGTTCTATGTCCTCAGCGAATAAATCATATTTGCTACGCACAAACCCGACGGGATTAGGATATTCATATTCGGCATGAACTTTATCAATATGAATATTAATGTCTAATACATCATTAACAAATTGGGTAAAGGTTTCAGGTTGACCAAAAGCTTGCTTAAATATCGCACCGTATTTTAGGGGGACAACTTCTATCACAAGGAAACTCCTATGGTATTTTGAACAAAGCGGATAAATCAGCCACGGCTAATCCTGTTAATTCTGCGGTTTCTTCCAGACTGAAGCCTTTTTCGCGTAGTTTTCGTGCGGTTTCTAAGCGGGCTTCTTCCATACCTTCTTCCTTAAACCGCTGTTTTGCCTTTTCCCATGCAGCTTCATCCTTAATTTGCGCAAGTATGTCTCTATCGATATTCAGTTTACGAATAATGTCTAAAATTGCTTGAAACATCTTTTCTGAATAATTATTTTCTTCTAATTTGCCATCTAATGAATCTTCTATTAACTCTAACCACCGTTTGATTTTTGGCGGCGTTTTATCATTCACCAAGCGAGGACAAAGAAAGACTAAACGATGTGGATAAATAGATAATTTGCGTCCACGTTCATCCGTTGGATTCATATCACTGACGGCACAACTAAAGTCGACACTGCCATCACGTGGAACACTGGTTAAAACAACGATGGTGTAAACGGTTCGTTCAAAATTATATTCTTGAAAACTGCCTATCTGTTCGACCAAACTCACCAGATGGTAGTATAAAAAACGGTCAAAAAAGTCTTCTTCTTTGATATGTTGAATTTCAACGACAATCCGTTGTTCTATATCCTCAGCAAATAAATCATATTTGCTACGCACAAATCCGACGGGATTAGGATATTCATATTCGGTATGAACTTTATCAATATGAATATTAATATCTAATACATCATTAACAAATTGGGTAAAGGTTTCAGGTTGACCAAAAGCTTGCTTAAATATCGCGCCGTATTTTAGGGGGACAACTTCTATCATTTTGGAGTCTCTTCGGTGGTTTTTTTCTGTGTGTCATGTTTGGAAGCAATAACGGAATTCATACTTTTATCTTTGATGTAGCGTCGCAGAATTTCTAGTTTGAGGTGCTTTTTTTCGTTTCTCCAATGAGTTTCGATTTTTCCTGTTCATAATAATCTATCGTATTGTTTAGCGTCACCGCCCCAGCAATCATCACATACAAACCTGTCCGCAATGTAAATCGTTTATGGGATAAATATAATATTATTTTAATCAATAGGTTAAATTTTTTTAGCAAAATAAAAAAACAGCCTTGATAACCTTGATTCAGACAGTCTCGTATTATGACGATAATTACTTGCCTATTGAACCTGTAACCTTTACCCTTACTTTATATAGTCATAATGTCATCGCGTGGGTGTTTCCTCCCCATAAAAAACATCCTCATTTAGCAACAAACAGACTTGATAAACCATTTACTTCATACCATGCCGAAGGTTACGCATGAGCAGATTAACGACCGCGCTCAACGACTTTTAAAAATCCTAATTGACCGCTATATTCGTGATGGTCAACCCGTAGGTTCTCGCACGCTGTCTAAAGACAGTGATTTAGATTTAAGTCCTGCAACCATCCGTAATGTGATGGCTGATTTGGAGGAAATGGGCTTGGTGTTTTCGCCACATACTTCAGCAGGACGGATTCCGACCGTGCGCGGTTATCGTGTTTTTGTCGATAGCCTATTGCAAGTTAAGCAGCTCAGTAATGACGAAGAAAGCCAGTTAAGGCGCATGTTTAAAAATGATGCTCGTGGTTTTGACAGTCAACGCTTATTCGAAAAGGCTTCCCATTTACTTTCTGAAGTCACACACCTGACTAGCGTTATCATGCTGCCGCGTCGTCAGACTAAAGCCCTACGGCATGTTGAATTTTTATCCCTTTCTAAACAACGAGTTTTAGCAATTTTAGTTATCAATGAACATGAAGTGCAAAACCGTATTATCCACACCAGTCGCCCTTATAGCGCGGCAGAATTAGAAAGTGCTGCCAATTATTTGAATGCCGCTTTTGCAGGTAAAGACATAAACCGCGTGCGCCAAGACCTTGTTGGTGAAATGCGTAAAGCGCGGCAAGATTTAGATAATCTGATGGAAACCGCCATTGAAATGGCAGATAAAACCTTTTCTAATCAAGAAGAAGATAAACCCGATTTTGTGGTAGCAGGGCAAACACATTTGATGGACATTGCCGAGTTATCCACAAATATCGATAAACTTCGCCATTTATTTACCGCGTTTAACCAAAAATGCGACATCCTCCACCTGCTTGACCAAGCCATTAATGCGCAAGGCATACAAATTTTTATTGGTGAAGAATCGGGCTATGACGTATTTGACGACTGTAGCGTGATTACCTCGCCTTACAAGGTCGACGGCTCGGTAATAGGCGTATTAGGGGTGATAGGACCTACTCGCATGGCATACGAGCGCGTTATACCCATTGTTGACTTAACTGCAAAACTCCTTAGCTCTGCCTTGAAGTAAACGAATTTATCCCTACTTATTGCGGTTAATCACATTTTATTAAATAAAGCACACGCTGGTGCAAATACCTGCACACATTTACGTTTTTTTTAAATTTTTTTTGCGAATAACCTCGCACCCGCGTTTTATCCCTTCACAAAGGGATATTTAAAATGACAACGTAATTAAGACTAGCTAATACTTGGAGTAACGAATGACAACCACAGTAAATGACAAGACAATCCCGTCAGAAAACCAAGATGCACTGGTTACCGAATCGGCAACTGTCATTGAAAACGATGCCCCAGCATTAGACATTGATGCACAACCGACTAATACTGACTCAGCCCCTCCTTTAACGGTTGAAGAATTAAACCGTCAACTTATCGAAGCAACTCGCAAAGCAGAAGAAAACTGGGATGCACTGCTTAGACAAAAGGCAGAGTTTGATAACATGCGGAAACGGATGGAACGCGACATCGACAACGCCCGCAAATACGCCTTAGAAAAGTTTGCTACCGAATTATTGCCGATTAAAGACAGTATGGAATTAGGCATAGAAGCCACACAAAATACTGATGCGACACTCAATGCTATTGCAGAAGGGATGGAGCTGACGCTAAAAATGTTAGCGGGCGCATTAGAAAAGGCAGGCATTCAAGAAATTCACCCCCAAAATGAAAAATTCAATCCGCAATTTCATGAAGCAATGGCAATGCAACCTGTGCCAAATGTAGAAGATAACACCGTTATTTTCGTTCATCAAAAAGGCTACCAATTGAATGATCGTTTATTAAGACCTGCAAGAGTCGTTGTTGCTAAAGCCGCAAAATAAATAATTGTCTGCATCAGAATTCACAGAATTGACCAAGCAGTTGAGATTAAATAACTTATTTTTAAGTCATTATCTTAAAATAACGCGCTTGAATATTGATGCAGACAATAAACCAAGATTTAACCGAAAAACCACTAATAGGGCATTTTATAAAAATACTTTTTTCTTGAAAAAAATATCCTTGCCCTTATATCGTCTAACAGAAAAAAACTAATTATACTCAAATAATTAAACAGGAGATTACAGAATCATGGGTAAAATTATTGGTATCGACTTAGGTACGACCAATTCATGCGTTGCCGTTATGGAAGGTAAAAGCGTACGTGTTATTGAAAACAGCGAAGGTGCGAGAACCACACCCTCTATCATTGCTTATGCGGATGATAATGAAGTTTTAGTGGGACAATCAGCCAAACGCCAAGCTGTCACCAATCCACAAAATACCTTGTATGCGGTAAAACGCTTAATTGGACGCAAATTTAAAGACAAAGTCGTCCAACGTGATTTAGATATTGTCCCTTACAAAATCATGGAAGCCGACAATGGCGATGCATGGATTGAAGTAAAAGGCAAAAAAATGGCACCGCCTGAAATTTCTGCCCGTGTTCTCATGAAGATGAAGAAAACCGCAGAAGACTATTTAGGCGAAACCGTTAAAGAAGCCGTTATCACGGTACCCGCTTATTTTAACGACTCCCAACGTCAAGCAACCAAAGATGCAGGACGAATTGCTGGTTTAGAAGTTAAGCGAATTATTAACGAACCCACTGCGGCGGCCCTTGCTTATGGCATGGACAAAAAACGCGGTGATGCCAAAATTGCTGTTTACGACTTGGGCGGAGGTACATTTGATATTTCCATCATCGAAATTGCCGAGGTCGATGGCGAACAACAATTTGAAGTGTTATCCACCAATGGCGACACTTTCTTAGGCGGTGAAGATTTCGACTTACGTATCATTGACTTTTTAGTTGATGAATTTAAAAAAGACACGGGCATTAACCTGAAAAATGACCCCTTAGCATTGCAACGGTTAAAAGAATCCGCTGAGAAGGCAAAAATTGAATTGTCTTCTAGCCAACAAACTGATGTAAATTTGCCCTACATTACGGCAGATGCTTCAGGTCCTAAACACATGAATTTGAAACTGACTCGCGCGAAGTTAGAATCTTTAGTAGAAGATTTAATCGAGCGGACAGTCGAACCCTGCAAAATCGCGCTGAAAGACTCAGGTTTAAGCACCAGCCAAATCGACGAAGTCATTCTCGTTGGCGGTCAAACCCGTATGCCCAAAGTGCAAGACCGTGTTAAAGACCTGTTTGGCAAAGAAGCCCGTAAAGATGTCAACCCTGATGAAGCGGTTGCTGTTGGTGCGGCAGTACAAGGTGCTGTTTTATCAGGTGAAGTGAAAGACGTGTTACTGTTAGATGTCACGCCTTTATCATTAGGGATTGAAACCATGGGCGGTGTGATGACCAAAATCATCCCCAAAAACACCACCATTCCAACCAAAGCATCACAAGTATTCTCAACCGCTGACGACAATCAACCTGCGGTGACTGTGCATGTGTTGCAAGGTGAACGGGAAATGGCATCAGCCAACAAATCCCTAGAAAAATTTGACTTAAAGGACATTCCGTTAGCACCACGCGGCGTTCCTCAAATTGAAGTCGCTTTTGATATTGATGCGAATGGGATTTTACACGTCTCTGCTAAAGACAAAGCCACAGGCAAGGCACAATCTATCCAAATCAAAGCTTCTAGCGGATTAGATGAGAACGAAATTCAACGCATGGTAAAAGATGCAGAAGCCCATGCCGCAGAAGACCAAAGATTTCACGAGTTAGTCAATGCCCGTAACCAAGCAGATAATATGGTTCATTCCATTAGCAAGACTTTGAAAGACCTTGAGGGCAAAGTTGACACGAATGAAAAGACAGCCATTGAAGCGGCAATGGAATCCTTAAAAGAAGCCATGAAAGGCGACAATAAGGATGATATTGAAGCCAAAACGCAAACACTTGCAGAATTATCGGGTAAACTGGCAGAAAAAGCCTACCAACAAACAGGTGGTGCAGAAGGGGGCGATGGCTTTACCGACGCGGCCAAAAAAGCCTCAGCAAATAATGACGGTGTTGTTGATGCTGAGTTTGAAGAAGTCAAAGGCGACAAGAAATAAATTGTGTCGGTAAACTGACGACGAAGCGCATTACTTACCTCCAAAAGTTAAGTAGTGCGCTTTATTATTTTCACTGTAATGTGATTTTAAGAGAATCATTGTCGATGCGGATTTATCCGCACCCGAGAACCTAAACCCCCTTTAATTCGTGCGAATTCATTCGCGCCTATTTAACCCCACCTAGCCGAACACACTCGCTACCATGTCAAAACGAGATTATTACGAAGTTCTGGGCGTACAAAAAAACGCCAGTGAAGACGAACTCAAAAAAGCCTATCGCCGTTTGGCGATGAAATTTCACCCCGACCGCAATCCTGATAGTGCTGATGCGGAAGACAAATTTAAAGAAGCGAAAGAGGCCTATGAGATTTTATCCGACCCTCAAAAACGCGCAGCTTACAACCAATTTGGACATGCAGGCGTTGATGCTTCTATGGGCGGTGGTGGTGGCAGTGGATTTGGTGGCGGTTTTGATTTTGGCGATATTTTTGAAAGTGTTTTTGGTGGAAATGGTAACCGTGGTGGCAGTCGTGCCTTTCGTGGGTCTGACTTACGCTATGACTTAACCATCACCTTAGAAGAAGCGGTTAATGGAACTGATGTTAAAATTCGTATTCCGACACTCGTAGAATGCGATACCTGTCATGGTTCAGGGGCAAAACCCGGTACAAGCCCTGTTACTTGTAGCCATTGCGGTGGTGCAGGACAAGTCCGCATGACTTCTGGGTTTTTCTCCGTACAACAAACATGTCCCTATTGTCGCGGAGTAGGCAAAATTATTGAAACGCCTTGTTCTACCTGTCACGGTGCGGGACGCATTAAAGATACTAAAACGTTATCTGTTAAAGTGCCTGCTGGTGTGGACACAGGTGACCGCATTCGTTTATCGGGTGAAGGGGAATCTGGTGTTAATGATGGGGCTGCAGGAGACTTGTATGTACAAATTAATGTCCGTCCGCACTCTATTTTTACCCGTGAAAACAGTAGTTTATTTTGTGAAGTACCGATTAGTATAGTGACGGCTGCACTGGGGGGGGAATTAGAAGCCCCAACATTGGATGGTCGTGTAACCCTCAAAATTCCTTCAGGAACACAAACAGGACAAACTTTCCGCATTCGTGGCAAAGGGGTTAAACCCGTTCGTGGTGGAAGTGTTGGAGATTTGCATTGCCGTGTTGTGGTAGAAACCCCTGTTAGTCTCACCAGTCGACAAAAAGAATTGTTAGAGGAATTCGGCAACACGTTGGAATCAACTCATCATCGTCCGCAAGAAACTTCATGGCTAGGTCGCGTCAAACAGTTTTTTGAAGATATGAAGCTGTAAATACCCCTTAATCTCAATTAAATTAGTGTTTAGCAGTTAATGACTAGAAATATTGAGATTAAGCTTAGGAATCAGTTAAATAACAATGTCTGAAGATAGCGAGAAACGGAAATGATCAAGATAGCCATTGCAGGCGCAGCGGGGCGCATGGGTAAAAACCTGATTGAAGCAACGCAACAGCACCCTGAAACCATTTTAGCCGCTGCACTTGAGCATCCCGCCAGCACTTTATTGGGCGCAGATGCGGGGGAATTGGCTGGCGTTGGAAAATTGAGTGTTACAATCAAGAGTGAGTTACCACAAGTACTTGACCAATTTGATGTATTAATTGATTTTACGCGCCCCGAGGTCACATTGGCAAATTTGGCTTATTGTCGCCAAGCAAAAAAACGTATCGTTATTGGAACGACGGGTTTTTCCGCCGAACAAAAAGCCTTAATTACTGAAGCTGCACAAGATATTGCGATTGTTTTCGCTCCGAATATGAGTATTGGTGTTAATTTAAGCCTGAAACTGTTGGAAATGGCGGCGAAAGTTTTAGGTGATAGCGTGGATATTGAAGTAATAGAAGCTCATCACCGCCATAAAATCGATGCACCTTCTGGTACTGCCTTACGGATGGGTGAAGTTGTCGCCCAAACCTTAGGACGGGATTTAAAAACTTGTGCAGTATATGCCCGCGAAGGCATTACAGGGGAGCGCGACCGTCAAACCATCGGTTTTCAAACTATCCGTGCGGGGGATATTGTTGGCGAGCATACGGTTATGTTTGCTGATGTTGGTGAGCGGATTGAAATCACTCATAAAGCGTCTAGTCGTATGACCTTTGCAAAAGGTGCTGTACGTGCTGCTGCATGGTTGACACAGAAAGAACAAGGTCTATTTGATATGCAGGATGTGTTAGGCTTTAAATAACCTAAGTTTAGGGTGTGTTAGGGATTTTTTTGTGCCGTAACACACCGTAGCCTTCCTGTTAAAGGCGTGTACACTAATGTCGTTTGCCATTAGTTACCTTATGGAATCCCAATTAATTTATGGGTTTGTAAACATAATCGCCATTGTGGATGGTCTAAACAATATTGAATAGCAAGTTGGGTGTTGTGATGGTGGGCATTGCCGTCCATGGGCTGTAGAAAAAAGTGTTGAAAGTCTAGGTCGATAAATTGTTCTGGTAGCGCATCTTCTTGTGGGTAAACAAGTTTTAGCTCGTGTCCTGCAGTTAAAATTAACGGGGCGCGTGCTTTAGGACTGACACAAATCCAATCTATGCCTGTGGGTGCGGTTTGAGTGCCATTGGTTTCTATTGCAATATTAAAGTTTGCTTGATGTAAAGCGGTTATTAATGCGTTATCTATTTGTAATAAGGGTTCTCCGCCCGTGCAAACGACATAAGGCTGTGCGTGAATGTTATTTTTTGCTTGCCATGTTTGTGTAATGGCGGTTACTAGGTCTTCAGCCGTTGTGAATTTCCCCCCACCCGTTCCCGTTGTGCCATTAAAATCGGTATCACAAAATTGACAAAGTGCTGTCGCTCTATCTGCTTCATTACCCGACCATAAATTACATCCCGCAAAGCGACAAAAAACAGCGGCTCTGCCTGTTTGTGCCCCTTCCCCTTGTAAAGTATAAAAAATTTCTTTTACATGATAAGTCATGGTGATTCTTACATCTCAGTTTAGGTCGCTTGTTTTTCAAAGCGGTTTTTGATTATGCTTGTTACCCTTCTTTTTCGCTTATTGCGCCACTTATGCCCGCTATTTTACGTTCCCCACTTGTTCAAGTCTGTTGCTTAATCACCCTTTTTTGTGTCGTGTGGATGAGTGGATGGTTGCCAGCCGTTACCCTCACTTTTCATGATGATGATGCACATGTTATGCGAGTCGCTTTAAGTTATGCGTGGCATACATTTTTAACCAATCCTGCCGCGTATCAAGAGTTATCTACAGCACATTATATGCCTTGGGTATTATGGAGTTATCAGATAGATTTGTGGTTAGCAGGCGATGCAAATCCGCTGGTTTTTTTGATTCATCAAGCACTGTCATTAAGTATTCTTATCAGTTTAATCAGTGTATTAGCATGGCGTGTTGCAGAACGGTATTCTGCGGGCATGATTGCCTTATTATTATTGCTAACCCACCCCACACTGTTTCAGTTGTTGACGGAAAATTACACCCGCCATTATGTTGAAGGGGGAATTAGTATCACCTTGTCAACCTTAGGATTATTGCAGTGGTGGCAAACAGCGCGGGCGCGGTGGTGGTGGTTATGCTTAGGATTTTATGCCTTAGCCGTCTTAGCAAAGGAAATTTATTTAATTGTTCCGCTGCTGTATTTCTGGTTACCACAATTTAGTTTTTCGTGGACAAATATCAAGCGTATTTCAGGGCTGATGTTTGGCTATTTTTGTGTTGCTGTAGCCTATTTATTTTTACGACAAATGATGTTGAGTACGGTTGGCGGTGGTATGGAAGGGATTGCACTGCTGCCATTACTAGTGGAAGTATGGCAAGGTTTAGCGCAGGTAACACAGTGGTTTGTTGAACAGAATGTAGCGGTTTTAGTGGCAGTGGTCTGCGCGGTGGTATTTGGAAAGTCGCGCTTTGCTGTCGTCTTATGGTTAATTATTACCTTGATTTTTCTCATGTTCCCTGCGGTTTTTGCCCCGCATTTGTGGCGTAGTCCTAGCGAACATGCTGCCCGAATTTTGTTGTTAAGCTATCTATTTTTAACGCTTTTTTCTGCGGTGCAATTGGCAAAAAGTCCTATTATTCATAGGGTAAGTTTTATTTATTCAGGAATTATCCTGCTTTTTCTTTGGGGCGTGTTTGTTGCGGTACAAAATCATACCTATGCGCAAAAAGCGGAAAACTCAACGAATCAGTTGATTGTTAATGCTTTATTAGCGTCACCACCTGTTTATGACGCACTTGTCGCACCTAAAGGTTTTGTGATGGGAGAATTGCATTGGACGGTACGTTATTTTCGTGGCAGTAGCCCCGAATTATTGTGGCTTGAACAAGATACGATACAACGCCTTCAGACGGGCAAGACGGTTGGGTATATTGATGAGGGCTGTCATTGTTTAAAACGCTTAGAAACCACGCCACAACAGTGTCGTGTGTATTTACCTAGCGATGCAATTCAAGCCATTTTTCGTTATGAACCCTCAGGACAATTAATGTGGGATATTCAGTTAAATGGGCGTAAGGGAGAGGCTGGAGTATTTTTTCTTGACCGTCAGCATGTAGCTCCCTTGCGGGCGTTTACAGCGCGTGTGAGTCGGGCGCGACAGGGAGAAGAATATCGGTTTTATTTTACAGGGGATAATGGTGAATGTTGGGTCAGTCCTATTCAAAAAATAGTTTTTTAACCTAGCGTTAGGTAATAGCATTTAAATAGGCTTGTTCTATGTCGGTGCTGTTAAAACGGGCGCAACATTCCGCAGGTGTACCAATAAAGCGCAATTGTCCCGCGTGTAGTATTGCCATACGGTCGCACAAATTTTCTACATCAACGAGTAAATGGGTGCTAAAAAAAAGAGTTGTGCCTTGTGCTTTTAGGTTGAGTAAATAGCGTTTTAGATAAGCACGGGCTTTAGGGTCTAGACCGCTCATCGGCTCATCCATGACAAGCAATTTTTTGTCGGCTGAAAAACAAGCGGCTAGTCCTAATTTTTGTGCCATGCCTTTGGAATAGCTTTTAATGGGTTGTTGTAGGGCGATACTGTTTAGGTCTAGTGCTTGACAGAGCTTTTCTATCTTATTTTTATCATATAGCTGCCCGTGTAGGCGTGCCATATAGTGTAAAAAACCTTGTCCTGTTAGAAAGACGGGTGGCGCGAAATGTTCAGGAAAAAAGGCAAGATGTTGACGAGCAATCGGTTTAGTGTGGGTGTGATTAAATAAGCGAATAGTGCCATGATTAATTGCACAAAAATCTAATAGACTTTTGATGAGCGTTGTTTTTCCCGCACCATTAACGCCTACTAATCCAAAAAACTCACCTTGCTTGACTTGTAAGTTAATATCTGTAAACACGGGTTGTGTTGGGGAATATTGTTTACAAACCTCTTTAAATTCAAGAATAAATGTGTCAGCCGTTGAAACTGTCATGATTATTTAGCGACATCGACTTGTAGCACACACATGGAGTCTCCAGCCGCGACACATTTGCTACGACGAACACATATTTTCGGCAACGTAGCACTTTGATTAAGTAAGCCTTGTACTATGCCGCTAATCACATAACAACGTTCTTGGTCTAAGCCCAATAACAATTTGAGTTTACCACGCGGTGCATTGACAAAATCGGAGCGAATGAGATATAAGGCATTGTTTTTTATTTCTGTTTCGACAAAATTACCTAATGCGGGGACAACAACCTGACGTAAAGCGTCATCAATTGATGTTTGTGTAAATAGTATGTCGGTATATTCTTCTGAGAGTAAACAGCCAATTTGTTCGCCAAACTGGGTGGATTTTTGTTCACGTTCTTTGCTTTTCAAGCCACTTTCAAACTGTTGAATCAGTTCAATAGCTCTGGGGGTTTGCCAAAATTTAACAATGTTATCAACACTGGGTGATTCTGGTTGCAAGATGTTTTCGGGGTTTTTCACCACAGAGGATTCAATTTTAACAACGGCATGTACACCCGGTATGGTGATGAGATGCGTTTGTAATTCGGGTGAAACTTCTCCCGTTGCTTCTAACGTTAATATATTTTCGCTTTGGTCAGCATTACTAACTAAACGGTGTTTCTGATATTTAAGTCCTGATTCTAGCAAAAGGGCGACCGTATGTCCTAATACACCGGGATTTGCATCAACGCTGAGGGTAATGGCAACTTTGGGTTTATTCATTGTTTTTCTCCTCCACTCTAAACTTATTGTTTTAACTGCGAAAAATAAAATATACCGCACCAATTAAACATAATGCTGCCCATAAATAGTCTAATTTTAAGGGTTGTTGCATATAAAACAGGGAAAACGGCACAAAAACTGTTAGTGTAATAAATTCTTGTAATATTTTTAACTGTGATAAATTAAATTCTGTATAACCAATGCGATTAGCAGGCACTTGTAGTAAATATTCAAATAATGCCACCCCCCAACTTAATAATGCCGCGATATACCAAGGATGACTATTCAAGTGTTTTAAATGGGCGTACCACGCAAATGTCATGAATACATTGGATAAACTAAGTAGGATAACGGTTTGAAAAATAACGGGCATATTAATACTATTTAGTATGTGACACTAGGAATGATTAAGACTAGCCATGATACGCATGGTCGGAAACATAAATTTTTCCAACCAGTTACATAATAAAGTAAGGGTCGTCCATCAATGGAAATGCGATATGTTGGTATCGTTTTAAATATTGAACTTCATAATGCGTCGCTGAGTTGCACCAGAGACGTGGAACAGTAGCAGAAAGCGATATTGATTATATAACGTATTCCGCGCTTGATTGCTAGTTTAGTGCAGTCTATATTCAATCATCGTGAAACGATAAAAGCTTAAAATATTAACCGTTCATCCAGTTGGGACATTGTAAAATCACAGTTTAATCATACAAACAGACTATTTTTATTCACCGATAAATAACTTGCTGTTTACGGGTAATATCATTAGAATATATTGCCGTTTTGTTTACCCATTAAAACCACACCCAGCGATAAAAATTGAGGTTTTTAGTTATTATGAAGCCCGAGATTCATCCCACCTACACAGAAATCAATGTCACGTGTAGCTGTGGTAATACTTTTAAAACCCGTTCTACTACTAAAAAAGATTTGCACCTTGACGTGTGTTCTGCTTGCCATCCCTTTTACACTGGTAAGCAAAAGATTTTAGATACGGGCGGTCGTGTTGATAAATTCCGTCGCAAATATGGTAATAAAGCCGCTTAATCAGCACATGTATGTGCCTATAACGGCTGTTAATTCCTGCCATTGTGTTTTTCCCGGTTGTCGTTCCTTATTGCTAATGGATATTATTGAACATTTCCAGTGAGCCGGGAAAAATCCTACACAGTTTTTATACTGTGTCACTTCACGCTACATTGTTTAAGTCATGCAACCGCTCACCAATATCCGTAGTTTTGTCCGCCGTAATGGGCGCATGACTCCCTCACAACAACTTGCTTATACTAACTTATGGTCACGCTACGGTGTTGACCCTGTTGGTGTACTCGATTTAAACGACTTATTTGCACGCTCCCAACCCAAACATTTAGAAATTGGGTTCGGTATGGGCGATGCCTTACTAGAAATGGCGCAACAACATCCTGAAAATGACTATTTAGGAATTGATGTACATTTACCCGGTTTTGGCAAAGTGTTAAAACAAATCGAGGCGGAGAATATCACTAATATCCGTCTTTTTAATGGCGATGCCGTTTTACTACTGCAAAATCATATCGCTTTAGCCAGTTTGGACACCGTTTATCTTTTTTTCCCCGACCCTTGGCATAAAAAACGCCATAATAAACGTCGTTTAGTACAAGCTGCTTTTGTCGAACTGTTAGCCAGTCGCCTAACAACAGAAGGTATTTTTCATTTGGCAACGGATTGGCAAGATTACGCTGAACAAATGTTACAAGTGATGGAAGCAAGCCCACAATTTCAGAATATGACCGCACCAAACAGCTACGCGCCCCGCCCTGCTGACCGTCCCTTAACCAAATTCGAACAACGTGGACATCGTCACGGACATGGTGTTTGGGATTTGCTCTACAAAAAAACAACCCCATCAATATTCTAACGAATAGAAAATACTGATTATTTTTCTTTTTGTCATGTTACTGTCATCAGACTGTCAACGTTATTTCATACGCCTGTGCTAGCTTAAGCCGTCCTTAAGAACCCCGTTTAGCACGAGCAAACACTATGAAAGATAAACAATTTGATGATTTACCCGCAGAAATTGGCAACCCTCATCCTAATAATCCCCATTTTAACGATATATTAGAAATTCGCTTATCCCGTCGCCAAGTATTACAAGGTGGTTTAGGATTTGCGATGGTTTCCATGTTTGGCATGAGCCTCGCGGGTTGTAACGATGATAATGACGAAGAAGATTTACCCAGTTTAGGCTTTAAATCCGTTCCTATTAGCACAGAAGATAAACATGTTGTTCCTGACGGTTACACTGCAAAAGTTCTATACCGTTGGGGTGACCCTGTGTCCGATGGTGCAGCTTTCCGTATAGATGCCTCCAATACTGCGGCTGAACAAATGGTACAAGCGGGCGCGCATCACGATGGTATGCACTATTTCCCCATAGACCAACTGACAGGCGGTAACTCCTCCTCTCAAGGACTATTGGTTATGAATCATGAGTATATAGATGATGCAATCCTCCACACAACAGGTGGCTATCGAGATGACAAAGCAGGCTATACAATAGAAAAAACTAATAAAGAAATGGCCGCACATGGCGTTAGCGTCATTGAAGTGCGTAAAAGTGGCAGTGATTGGAGCGTTGTACGTCCCTCTTCCTATGGTCGTCGGATTACCACCCACACACCAATGACCATAAGTGGCGCGGCAGCAGGGTCACGCCTACTACAAACCAGTGCAGACCCAACAGGGCGAGAAGTGATAGGCACACTAAATAACTGCGCTAATGGCACAACTCCTTGGGGTACTTATTTAACCTGCGAAGAAAACTATCAAAACTATTTTATTATCCCCAATGCCAGCGAATTGACTGCAGAAATGCAAGCCATTGTTAGCCGTGACCGCGTCAGCAGTAGCGGAACAAATTACTCATGGGAAGTACACTACGACCGCTTTAACATCAACAAAGAACCCCATGAAGTTAATCGTTTCGGCTGGGTAGTCGAAATAGACCCTTTTGACCCAACTTCCAAACCTATCAAACGCACCGCTTTAGGACGTTTCAGCCACGAAAACGCCGCACATGTACTGGCTAATGACAATCGCGTTGTTGTCTATTTAGGTGACGATAAAACCAACGAATTTATCTACAAATTCATCAGTAATCGTGCTTATGACAAAAATAACCGTGCCGCTAATATGGCAGTGGGTACAGGTATTTTAGACGACGGCATTCTATACGTTGCCCAATACAAGGCTGACGGTACAGGCGTTTGGTTACCCCTGATTTACGGACAAAACGGCTTAACGGCTGAAAATGGCTTTGCTGACCAAGCTGAAGTGTTAATCAAAGCCCGTGCGGCAGCAACACTAGTCGGCGCAACCCCAATGGATAGACCAGAATGGGTTGCCATTAACCCCAAAAACAAACAAGTTTACGTTACCCTTACCAACAATTCTGGACGCGGTACAACCAACAATCCCGCAACCGATGCCGCGAATCCACGTGCAAAAAACATCATGGGACATATTTTACGTTGGTCAGAAACCAACAATGACCCAGCTGCTTTAACCCTGAAATGGGATATATACGTATTAGCAGGCAATCCCGCCAGTACCGTTGCTGAAAATCAAGGCAACATCAAAGGCGATATTTTTGCCTGTCCTGATGGCTTATGGTTTGATAACAGCGGACGCTTATGGATTGAAACAGACATGAGTGATACTGTCATGTTAGATGGGGAAATGGCAGCATTTGGCAATAATCAAATGTTAGCCTCAGACCCAACAACAGGCGAAATTCGTCGTTTCTTCACAGGTCCTATTGGTTGCGAAGTCACAGGAATAATTAGCACCCCCGACCAAAAAACACTGTTTATTAATGTGCAACATCCCGGTGATGTGCCAAAAGGGCTACAAGCACAATTAGGCACAACCCGTCCCACCCCCGCAAATCCACACGTTGCAAGTAACTGGCCCGATTTTGACCCTAATGGTCGTCCACGTTCTTCTACCATTGTGATTACAAAGGGGAATGGCGGGAAGATTGGGACTTAAGGGATTTGATTGGTTTTATGATAGGTGATAGGTACGAATAAAAACTCGTACCTATAATATCTCTTTGATTAACAGTCCTATTAGAACAGTTGGGGCGATGATAGCTTATTCATCCACTATGTGTTTTACATAAGATGAAGAGTTCGAACTCTATCAGTAAATCGATAAAATTGCTTATCCAAATAAAATTAAAGAGATTATTGAACTAATGAAAAATAAATTTTTCATTTTATAGATAACACTCAAAAAAAGCAGTGTTATCCATTTTTTAGCGTTGCCGACAAAACCGATACAAGGCAATTTCTGCAAATAAATTCGGCAATATCCGCATTCCTGTTCGTGGGCGATGATAACGGTCAACCGCAGCGCGTTGTAAAATGGTTACGCCTAGTTCTTCACATAATTTTTCAAAGTCATACAGTGTACATAAATGAATGTTTTCTGTGTTATACCAAGGGTTTGGTAATGCTTCAGAAACGGGCATTCGTCCGCCAAAAAATAAGGATAGGCGACATTCCCAATGACCAAAATTGGGAAAGGCTATAATTCCTTCCCGTCCTACCCGTAACATTTCCTGTAATAGCAAATCAGGGCGATGTATTGCCTGCAACGTTTCTGACATGATGACATAATCAAAGCTGTTATCGGTAAAATCCGATAGACCTTGATTTAAATCGGTATGGATGACATTCACCCCTTTTTCTATGCAATGGACAATTTTATTGTCGTCAATTTCCAAGCCATAGCCCGTTACTTGTCGCTCTTCATGCAGTTGTGCTAGTAAAGTACCGTCGCCACAACCTAAGTCTAAAACATGGGAATTGGGTTTAATCCATTGACCAATTAATGCTAAATCTGTACGTAACTCCATTTTATTCTCCCCCTTTATATTTCAATACGTTGCATATAAGCACGGAAGATTTGTTGGTAGAGGGGGATAGGCATTAAAAACGCATCATGCCCATCATCAGCTTTGATTTCGGCATAGCTGACTTGTTTTTTATTATCGAGTAAGGCTTTAACAATTTCGCGGGAACGGGCGGGTGAAAAACGCCAATCACTGGTAAACGCCGCAATTAAAAATTGGGCTTTTACATTGGCGAAGGCTTGGGCTAAATCGTGGTTGTGTTCACTGGCGGGGTCAAAATAGTCTAGGGCTTTTGTCATTAATAAATAGGTGTTTGCATCAAAACGGTCGACGAATGAATGTCCTTGGTAGCGTAGGTAGCTTTCAATTTGAAATTCAACATCAAAGCTAAAATTTAGTTTTCCTTCGCGCAGTTCGCGTCCGAATTTTGCCCGCATGGAGTCATCGGATAAATAGGTGATATGTCCTAGCATCCGCGCTAACATTAGTCCTTGACGTGGAATAACATTTTTTTCGTAATAATGCCCTGCATGAAAATCGGGGTCGGTCATGATGGCTTGGCGAGCAACTTCATTAAACGCGATATTTTGCGCGGACAGTTTTGGCGCGGCGGCAATGGCAACGCAATGGCGCACACGGTCTGGATAATCAATTGTCCATTGTAGTGCTTGCATACCGCCTAAACTGCCACCAACCACAGCAGCCCATTGGTGAATGCCTAGTACGTCGCTTAATTGGGCTTGTGCATTAACCCAATCGCGTACGGTTATGATTGGAAAATCAGGGCCAAACGGTTTTCCTGTCTCGGGATTGAGACTTGTTGGTCCTGTTGAGCCTTTACAACCACCTAAATTATTTAAGCAAACGACAAAAAAGCGTGTCGTATCTATGGGTTTACCTATGCCTATCGCGCTATCCCACCAGCCCGGTTTTTTATCTTGTGTGCTGTGATAACCCGCAGCATGGTGGTCGCCACTCAGTGCATGGCAAATTAGTACGGCATTGGAGCGGTTTGCATTGAGTTGTCCATAGGTCTCATAAATAATATCGTAACGTGGCAAAGTACGCCCACAGTCTAACGTTAAAGGCGCGTCAAAATGGAGCGTTTGCGGCGTTACTAACCCAATGGAGTCAGATGGAAAAGTGTCTGCCATTTAGCCAAAAGTCCTGTTTTTGTCGGTAGTGGTGGATTAAAGTCAGCAATGGGCTGACCGTTTCACTTACCATTATAAACGCACCGCGACGGACTATCTTAGAAAAATGATGACAAAAGCATGACAGTGAGATGTTGTAGAGCGGACTGGGCTTGGGTGTGAAAGAACATTAAGGTGTTGCTAATAGGGGGCTGGGTTAGCTCTTTTTGCAATGCGTTTCTTTGGTCAATAAGTGGGACGGATAACACTGTTTGAAGTGGTGTTATCCGTATTACTTTTTATTTTTTAATGCGAAGAATTTTGCTTTAGATAGTCTCCCATTGGGGAAATGACTTGTCTTTGCTTCTTTGGCATTAGTAAATTTTTATTGACGATACTCGGGTTATTTAGGAAAAATTTCGGCGAAGAAGTTATCCATCATGAGGTAAGCACGGGTTGCAACTTTTTCGTTGTAATGTGCGCCTTCCATATTTGCGAGTGGGTCAGAAAAGGAGTGAACCGCGCCGCCAAAACTGACTAGTTGCCAATCGGTTTTCGCATCACGCATTTCTTTGGTGAATGTATCTACTTGTTCGGGGGGAACATAGGGGTCATTCGCGCCATGTAGGACTAATATTTTTGCCTTAATTTGTTTTGCATCTGCCAGATTGGGGGTGTCTAGGTTGCCATGAAATGAGACGACACCTGCGATGTCAGCCCCGCTGCGTGCTAGTTCTAAGACTGTTCCACCGCCAAAACAATAGCCAACTGCCGCGAGTTTGTTAATATCAAGCGGACTTGTGTCAGCTTGTGCTTTTAGCATTGTTAGGGCTTGGTTTATCCGCTCGCGCATCATGTGTCGATCGTCACGAACCGTTTTTGCCGCTACACCCGCTTCGTCCATGTTTTTTGGGCGAATATCAACACCATACATGTCTGTCATAAGAACAACATAGCCTTTGGCGGCGATTTTTTTCGCGTCAGCTAATGCGGCTTCTGTAGGGCCTAACCAGTTGGGAACCATCACAACCCCCGGACGTTTTGTGGTATCCGTTGCTTCATAAACGAGGGTGCTTTCAAATTGTTTGTCGCCTATTTTATATTGCACCGTTTTTGTTAATAATTCTGCCATCACGTTCTGCATGAGTAATGCAGATAGTAGTATGGTAAGTAATCCTACAGTTTGTTTTATACGCATGTAATGACTCCCTTGTTATGAATAATAATATAGCCTCAATAACCTTAATCGAATATGCACACTATGTCTATTAATCCAACACATGCGCTTGTTACTGGTGCAACTAATCAAATCGGTCATTTTTTGTTACCACGTTTGCAGCAGGCGGGATGGGAGATAACCGCGATTAGTCGTCATCCGCCATTGCATAGTACACATTGGCAACAGCTAGATTTACGGGGGGCGCATTTATCTATTTTAAAACCAACGGTGTTGTTTCACATCGCGCCATTGGGGTTATTGCCCGATTTATTAGTTCAATTACCTGATGATGCGCCGTTGCTTCGAGTTATTACATTTAGTTCTACGAGCCGTTTTACAAAATTGAATTCGCCTAATCCAAAAGAGCAGCAGGTTGTTACCGAGCTAACACAAGCAGAAGAGAACATCATTGAACAATGCCAGCGTCGTCAGCTCCCTTATACATTATTTCGTCCAACATTGGTTTATGGGTGTGGATTAGATAAGAACATTTCGTTTATTGTACAATTTATTCAACGGTTTGGTTTTTTTCCATTGGTAGGGAAAGGGAATGGATTGCGTCAGCCTGTTCATGCGGATGATTTGGCATTAGCTTGTTTACAGGTTGTTAATAATAAGGCTACTTTTGATAAAAGTTATAATCTTAGCGGTGGACAGACATTAAGTTATCGAGCAATGGTTGAGCATATTTTTTATGTGTTGCACAAAAAACCGCGAATTATAACGATTCCTGAAAGGCTATTTAGTTTTTTAGCGAATAGCATACGGATTTTTCCTGCTTTTCGTCATTTATCAGGCACGATGGTGACGCGGATGAAGCAGGATTTATGTTTTTCATACACGGAGGCAAGCGATGATTTTGCTTATCAGCCACGGGCTTTTGTGGGTAGTCAGTTTTTAACTGAGGCATGATATTTGTTTGAGTTAGGATTCATCGCTTCTACGTGTGATTATCGTCGGTGCGTTAGTGTTGTGTAACACGTTGTTGATGCACTAACACACTTTATTAAACTGACAATAAACTTTGATATTGAAACAGTTTTCACACGGTTGCAGGTTGGCGAACACCACCAGACCACCAAATACGACATGCCCCTTCATCAGAGACCATGCAAGGCCCGATGGGATGGCGTGGTGCGCAGGCAGTGCCATACAAACGACATTGATTTGGGTATATCTTGCCTAAAACAACGCTTGCGCAATCACAGCCTGCAGGCATTTGTCCTGCACGTAGTCGGGATTCATTGGCGTAGTTTGGAAAGTGTAGGCGGGCATCGTGTTGGCTGTCTTTTAGGGCAAATCCTGAGTGCGGTATGATGCCTATACCCCGCCAATTAGCATCGACAATGTCCATTGTTTCGATGAGATAGCGTTGTGCTGTTTGATTGCCTGTAGGAGTGACTAATTGTGGATAACAATTGTCTAAAAAGTAATGATGACTGCTGTATTGACGTAAGGTAGAGTAAAACGCAGCAAGTAAACTTTCAGGGGTAAAACCCGCAATTGCACAGGGTAGTTGATGTTGTGTAACGATAAATGCCCATTCTTGCGCACCCATAATTGTTGCAACATGTCCGGGGGCAACCAGTGCATGAAAAACGGCTTGTTTTGTTTCCAATAACATGGCAACAGCAGGATAAGTCAAGCGTCCAGAAAGTAGGATGTATAAATTATCAGGAATTCCTTGTGCAAGTAGTGCAGCAACAGGGGCCATTGTCGTTTCAAAGCCTGCGGCGAAGAAAACAACTGGTTTTTCCCTATTTTGTTGGGCAATGTGTAGGGCTTCCATTGGCGAGGCTATCGGGCGAATATCACCACCAAGTGCTTTCGCTTGTTCTAGTGAGCGGGCTTCGGTTTTGCTCACATTAATAGGCACTCGTAGCATGTCACCAAAAGCGACTAAAATGACTTTATCGCGTAATGCTAATTGAATAGCGGCATAAATATCTTCTTCAGGACAGATACAGACAGGACAACCCGGACCGGGGATGAGTTCTATTTGTGGCGGTAGTGCGCCCCGAATGCCCGCTGCGGTAATTGAGCGTTCATGTCCACCACAGATATTCATGATTTTTAAAGGGGTGGAAATGGGGAGCGCGCGGATTTTTTCTAACCATTGTTGGGCAGTGAGTGACATAGAAGAGTCTGCAAGGTATCTAGGGAAAAGAGAGGGCGTATCCATTCGCCACGACATCAATAGCGTAGTACTAAATGTAATGTTTAGCACTGCCCATCATTATTAAGGCACTTATTGGGAACGGGCTTCTATCATCAACCGTTTCATCTCGCGCACCGCTTCGCTAAATCCAGAAAAAATCGCGCGCGCAACAATGGCATGTCCAATATTCAACTCTGATAATGCAGGAATCGCCGCAATGGCTCGGACATTGTGATAGTGCAACCCATGCCCCGCATTAACTTGTAAACCCAATGCTATTCCCCGTTCAGTGGCAATTTTAATCCGTTCAAGTTCTTGCTGTTGCGCGTAAGTTGTGGGTGCATCCGCATACGCACCTGTATGCAGTTCGATAACGGGTGCACCTGCTTCGGCGGCGGCTTCTACTTGTGTGATGTCGGGGTCTATGAAGAGGGAGACTTTTGCACCTGAACGATGCAGTTGTTGACAGGCTTCTTGTACTCGTGACAATTGTCCGCGAATATCTAGGCCGCCTTCTGTGGTCAATTCGGTTCTTTTCTCGGGGACTAAGCAGACATCTTGAGGGCGTACTTGTTCCGCAAAATCTAGCATTATGGTAGTTATTGCCATTTCTAAATTAATGTGTGTTGTCGTTACTTCTTTTAAAATAAGGACATCACGCTCTTTAATATGCCGACGGTCTTCACGTAAATGGAGCGTAATAAAATCCGCGCCTGCTTGTTCCGCCAATAATGCGGCTTGAATAGGATCGGGATAAATAGTGCCACGTGCTTGGCGTAGCGTTGCAACGTGGTCAATATTCACGCCTAAATAAATGGGTTGCCTTGGAGTGGGTAAAACAGCGTTCATAACCTGTAAATTCCAATAAATTTTAAAATGAATAGTTTAAGTTGACAGGGTAAATAATATTGGTTTGATAGACATCAAGTATAAAATCAAAAAACCCATCAGATACGTCTATCTGATAGGTCTTATGGTTACATGATTAGGTTAAGATTTTACCTGTTAAACCATTATGATAAGCAAATTCATACCATTTAGGCGTTATGCCAGTTTGCAGGTAAAATAATAACTATTTTTTCGCAGATGACTTTTTAGTTGTTTCTTTCTCGGTCTTTTTCTCTGTGGTTGCAGGTTCTGCCACTTGAGAGGGGGTTGTCAACCAATTGTTAATCGCGACTAAATCTTCTAAGCGCAGTAAACCTGCGGATTGTTTTAATGTAACCGTGCTTAAAACATATTGATAACGTGACTGTGAGTAATTGCGTTGTGCGTCTAATAAGTCACGTCGTGCATTGAGGACATCTACGGATGTTCTTGTTCCAACATCAAAACCTGTTTCAATGGCTTCTAATGCAGTAAGTGCAGATTCAACCGCTTGACGGCTGGCTTTAACCCGACTAATGCCTGATAGGACGTTTAAATAATTGGTGTGGGTTTGGTTTTGAATAGAACGGCGTACTTGTTCTAAACGGTCTAATTCTTGAACGTAGCGTTGTTGGGCTTCACGAATTTTGGAACGTATTGCTCCGCCTTCGTACAAGGAATAACTCAGGGAAACACCAATGGAATTATTTGTGCGCATACCATTAGATTCATCACCACGAACTGTATCGTTATAAGCATGTTGTGCGGTTAAATCTACGGTTGGCAAATTACCTGCTCGTTGCCGTTCTACTTCTTGGCGTGCATTTTCTATGGTTGCGAGTTGTACGATGACTTGTGGATTTTGCTCTAATGCAGTTTTTGTCCACGCATCAATGTCTTGTGGGTCTGGTGGTAATAAGGGCGTGTCTGCCTTCAGTGTCGCCAATAGTTTATGATAGCTACCTGTAATTTCTCTCAGGGATTCATAGGATTGGTCAACTGTATTTTGTGCCGTAATTTCATCAGAAACAGCTTGGTCAAAGCCTGATTGTGCTTCTTTTACGTCAGTAATCGCGATTAAACCTACATCAAAACGTTGTTGCGTTTGGTCTAATTGACGACGAAAGGCTTCTCGCGCACTACGGGTAAAACGTAAATTATCTTCTGCATTAAGAATGGTAAAGTAGGCAGAAGATAAGCGTTGAATCAAGGCTTGCTGTTGACTGGCAAAGGATTCTTCGGCAATTTTAACGCCAATATCAGCTTGTTCTAACAGAATTTGACGGTCACGACGGTACAGTGGATAGCTGAGAGAAACCGAATAGCCTAATGCAGTTCTTTCAGTGTCGCTTCCGCTCATCCAATTTTCTGTATTCCAGCTTTCGGTTGCATCTGCACCTAATACCACTTGTGGTAATAAGCTGGCTTGAGCTTGTGGTTTTGCTTCTAAGGCAATTAAGCGGTCAGAACCAGATACTTTAAGTTGTGCATCATTTTCTTTGGCTAAAGCATATAAATCTAAAAGGGTTTCTGCCTGTATCGCAGGGACGAC
This sequence comes from Beggiatoa leptomitoformis, assembly GCF_001305575.3. Classification (NCBI taxonomy): domain Bacteria; kingdom Pseudomonadati; phylum Pseudomonadota; class Gammaproteobacteria; order Thiotrichales; family Thiotrichaceae; genus Beggiatoa; species Beggiatoa leptomitoformis. The sequence continues at coordinate 2,460,448 of NZ_CP012373.2, read as the reverse complement.
CAAACAACTGGTAAGCAGTAAATAGCTGAGTCGTTTATACATCATTATCGACACTCCATATTAAAAATTGCGAATATTCTTGAATAGCTTGTCATAAGATATTTGCATTTACAGGGCAATTCAATGGATATTAGCATTGTTATGCCATCATCAAATCTTGTAAAACGTAAACAGTACTTATGCGGACATGACTAGCATAAATAAAATTTGACGATTCGTCAAAATACTTCAAAAAGTCAATATATGACAAGATGCCATACAGGTCATAAATAATATCTCGTCTGTTCTAGTAAGTTGGCATGTTGTGGTCGACTTCTTGTGCCCAAGCGGCAACGCCCCCAACGAGGTTGATAATATCTTTAAATCCAACACGTTCTAAAAACCAACCTACTTGTTGGCTACGTACGCCATGATGACAAATAACGACAATTTCTTGTTGGCGGTCTAATGTACTCAATTGATTGGGCAATGTCCCCATAGGGATTAATACCGCATTGTCTAAATGACAAATTTGATATTCCCAAGGTTCTCGGACATCAAGCAACAAAGGTAAAGGACTGTTTTCAATTACCTGTTGTTCTAAGTAGGCTTTTAATTGTGGGGGACTTAACTGGCGCATTATGGTGTATGTAAAACAGGCAACACAAAAGCGGTTTCATGTTGCCTTATGATGAAGATTTATAGAACAAAACGGCTGGGTTGGGGAGCATTGAGCAACGCAGGAATGTCAGTTTCAAAAATATAATCTGTCATCCACTCTTTATCGCTTAAGCGGGTAATAACGCGCGCTTGCATAATTGGGGATTCGCCAACAATGGCAAATAACCGCCCACCAATTTTTAATTGTTCTTGCCAATAAGGTTTTAATAACGGTAAAGACCCTGTTAAGGCAATGACATCATAGCGTTTATCTTGTTTCCAACCATTGGCCGCATCACCTGTTTCTAACGTGACATTGTTTAATCCTAATGCGTGCAATTTCTCAGCGGTGGTTTTGGTAAATTCTTCAAAAATATCAACGCTATCTACTTTATCAGCTAACTTTGCTAATAGAGCTGTTAAATACCCATTTCCTGTGCCGATTTCTAACACAGTATCATTGCTATCTAAAAGTAAGGATTGTGCGATACGTCCTTGAACTTTAGGGGATAACATGACTTGTTCATGTGCAAGGGGGATGGATATATCTGCAAAAGCTAACACGCTATAAGTAGCGGGGACAAATAATTCGCGCGGGGTTTGTGTCATCGCGTCGAGTACACGCGGGTCTAACACATCCCAAGGACGAACTTGTTGCTCTATCATATTAAAGCGAGCTTGTTCAACATTCATTGATGACATCATACCGTTCCTGTCTAAAAGTGCCTCGTCAAACTGTTGTGTATTATATAGCGTTATCAAAAGTGCAGGTAGAAAAAGATATACTTTATCTGGTAAGCCCCAAAAAATTTTTGCTCACGACGGATTTTAAATTATTCAGCCGTATAAAAAAGTACATTTCCCTTAAAATTACAATTGAGGAGCATTAAATCATGCACTTGCAATACGTGAAAAATCTATTATTCGTCTGCTTATTAGTCTGGCAAAGCAGTAGTTTTGCTGCAATTAATGGTGTCTGGATAGACAATAACAGTAACTATTGGTTACTCATGCAAGATACCAAAAATCAGGTCATTGGTGTACAAATAGAGTCTGATTTATCAGGAACAACCACTTTTTTAGGTTTGCTGGATAATCAACAATTGTCTTTGCAAAGCCTTACTAGTGATGATGTAGTCACCGCAACGCTCAATGATACAGAAACGCATTTTTCTGGCACGGTCACAGAGCCTAATAATAGCTATCCGATTGAAGCCGATTTAATTTTAGCCTACGAAGGTGGGCAATATGATGGGGTTTGGCAAACCAGCTTAGACCATTATCTTGCTTATGTAACGGTTAATTCAAATAATACCACCGTGGCAATGGTCATTGATGTGCTGATTGATCCTGATGGTACGCTCACCAGCGATATATTTGTAGGAAACGTTCGTGAGGGAAGTTTTACAGGAACTTCTTTAAAAGAGTTGACTAAAACACTGCGTTTAGTTTTTACAAATACTCCTGTAACAGGTAGTTATATTATCCTCACTAACGAACGCCCTCCTAAAACAGAGACACAGGATTTTACAGCAACCCAAATTTTTACCATTCAACAATCATCGGTGAATTAAATAGATGGTCGTGGTAAATGATACCTCCCTCTTTGAAAAAAGAGGGATATCTTGAAAAAAATAGACCTCTTCAATGCCCTTTTTTAAAGGGAGAATCTTTTTCATCCTGCATTTTTTATTACGACCTAGTCATTATTTTTGTGTTTTTTGCTGGCATAATAACTGCACAGATTCAGGAAATTGCGTTTTTTCCCTTAAGGTAAAGTGCAATTTCCTGATTTTATTTATGGTTACTTAAGCTGAATGAGCAAGGAGAACAATAATATGAAGCCATTGGTGGAGTGGACAGACGAACTTAGTGTTGGCGTTCAAGAAATTGACGAGCAACATAAAATTCTCGTTGGTCTGGTTAATCGCATGTATGAAGCGATTGTAAAACGCACGGATAAAGATGAAATCAAACGGGTATTAGATGAACTTGCCCAATACACGGTTATCCATTTTGCCGTAGAAGAAAGCCTGATGCGGATTTTTGATTATCCTGAATACGAAAATCACAAAAAGCATCATGAAGAACTGACAAAGCAAGTTTTTGACTTACAAAAAAAAGTTGCGACAGGAGAAGGAACGGTCAGTATAGAAGTATTACACTTTCTGCGTCATTGGCTTACCCATCATATTTTACAAGATGATAAAAAATATGGTCCATTCTTATTAGGCAAGGGTTTAAAACCCTCTTGGTCAGAAAAAACGTGGGTTGGCAAAATTTGGGAATATATTCACCCGCATAAATAATTCGACTATTTTCAACGCAATATTTAGGTGCGAATGGATGCGCACTTAATCTTCTTTTCATTCTCCGCTGTAATAATTTTATTTTATAATTAATATATTAGTAAGTTCCCTCACTTTCACTGTTTCCACTGCTTAGTGAAAAACTTGCCAAATCACAAAATCGTGTTAAGGTATTACCTTAATCCAGTACAGTTTTAACTAGAACTAATAAAATGAAAAACCCAGATACTACACAATCCGCTTATACCAGCAAAATGGCGGCTGGAGAACGCTTTTTGGACGTTATGCGCGAGTTAGTTTATACTTATCAGGCGATTACATCAAATGCAGCAAAACATATTGCAGCGTTTGATTTAACACCTGCTCAATTTGATATCATCGCAACCTTGGGAAATACCAATGGGATGACATTCAAAGAGTTAGGCGAGAAAACGTTAATTACGAAAGGAACATTGACGGGCGTTATCGACCGTTTAGAACAAAAAGGATTGGTAAAACGCATTGCGGGGACAGCAGACAGGCGCACTTTATATGCGGTACTAACCCCTGAAGGGGAAGCAGTTTTTGAAAAGGCATTTCCCGCACACATTGCCTATATAAAACAGTTTTTCGAAAAACAGACGTGTGCAGAACAACAAATATTAATCCAGCATTTAAAACAACTACGGACTTTTTTTGTTGACTAATCTGTAGGAAAAACAGAAACATTTGTTCAGTCGTACCCAAGAAATCAATATAAACAATGCTTGTGTAGCACGACTCAGCACATTATGGTTGGGTAATTATTCCCGTTGAACTGAAATTCAAACGGCTTTCAGGAAAATCTGTTTTTGTAAGCGATTGAATTAACTTGTAAGCAGTTTGCTCTGAATCCAATGTAACGGGACTACGTTTAGTTTGTTGAGTAGAAACGACTTTTGCTTGAATAAATTGCCCGTTTTTATCAACATCAACTTTAATCAACGGGGAAACACCATTGACACCTTTGACATTAAAAGGGCCATAAGTACAAAAATTCCCCAAACTATAAGCAATAAAACGGTTTTTATACACTTCAACCGCACGGGTTACATGAGGGCCTTGCCCGAAAACCACATCTGCACCCGCATCAACCACGGCATGTGCAAACGCATACACATTGCCCCGATTTTCACTATAAAACGTTTCTGATTGACGGGTTACATGTTGATGCGCACTGCCTTCTGCACCGCCATGAAAAGAGATAATCACAATATCATTATCCTGTGCTAATTGTGCAACCAGTCGTTTAGCCGCAGGAATATCGCGTAAATCCATGACGTTATTATTAGGTGCAAAGGCAGCAAAACCATAACGTACCCCATTCCTTGTAAAACTGGTAGAGGGGACAGATTCAAAACCAGCCGCATTAATTCCCTTTTGTTTTAACACTTTTAGGGTATTTTGCATTCCTAACGTGCCAAAATCACCAACATGATTGTTAGCAATGCTAACGACATCAAAACCCGCAGTGACGAGATTATCAATCAAATATTCGGGCATCCGAAAAGAGAAACAGTTATTACAACTGACTTTGCCCGTCGCGCCACCCTCATTTAAAACGACCCCTTCTAAATTTCCAAACGTCACATCAGCGTTACTTAATAAGGTTTGAACATTGGCTAACAATTCCTTGCCATTATTGGGTGGGAGGTCATCTTGTGGATAATTTGTCCCGAGCATCATATCCCCTACACCAATAATACTAACTGTATCTTGTGCGTTACTTTGTGGGCTAATACAAATAGATAAGCAGAGTATGAGGGTTTGTAGGGGTTTTTGAAACATTTAGTTGCGTCCTCCACCGATAAAATAACGGCTGTAGTATTTGTCGCTTAAGCTGGTAATCGTAACAGGTTTATTAGTCGCTTCTGCATGGATAAATTTATCCCCTCCCATGTAAATGCCAACGTGGTCAACACGGCTACCACTGCGGACACGGAAAAAGACTAAATCCCCCGGTTTCAAGTTAGACTTACCCACAGGACGACTGCTTTGATACTGCTCATGTGCTGTACGAGGAACACGAATGCCCACTTTATGGTAGTTGTAATAAACAAAACCACTACAATCAAATCCAGAAGGCGTTGTACCGCCGTAACGATAAGGCGTACCCAATAAACCTTGTGCATTTTTTAGGGCTGTTTTAAGGCGTAAATCACCAGTTGGATAGTTTTCTACATAGTTATCAACAATAGGTGTTTTGGGTGCAACGGTCGCAGGCTTTAACAAATAGGTATTATTTGCTTTTACTTCAGCCTGTTTTTTCGCTTGTTGCTGATTGGTATTCAGGTTTAATTTTGCTGTCAACAATGAAGGTTGTTTAGGAACGGGAATAGGCTTAGGTTTTATCAGCGGTTCACCCGCTTTGAACCAACTGAGAATGCTATTCTCATCCTCTTGTTGTAATGCCCATGCAGAACTATTAGCAACCCGTTGCCAGACTAGCGATTTTTTGTTAATCGTTGTGTTTCTTTCTGTGGTTTGTGCAGCGAGTTGTGAGGATTTACCGTGACAGGTTTTTTCCCCTAATTGTTGTAACAACGCGCTAAATTGTGTAACGCTTTCATTTGTCGGTTTGTAATAAACGGCTTCGCCTGTGCGACTGAGTTGGCGGACGGCGTACAGTGGTTTTCCTTGTGTGACAAACTCAACAGCGAGAATATCCCCTTCTTCGGTGGACTCCCCCGCAACATATTGGGTATAAAATACTTTAAACGTATCACCTTGCTTAATTTCTTTAACATTCAATTGTTCAGGAAATACCTGTTTTACCAATTGTAAAAGCAGACGATTGGACAATCCTGCTTGTTTACCCGCATCAAACAAGGTGTTATTACCGATACAACCCTGTGTAAAAACCACTTGAGTATTAATATCGCGTTTAATCACGGTTTTCGTAAAGCCTTCTTCACCTCGGGAAATATGTAACTCACTGCTAAAATCTAAATCAACAATTAAATCTTCAACATTACCATTAACATCACGGCGGATTCGTACTTCTTGCCCCGGTTGTAAAGCGTTGAGTTTGCCTGCTTGCTCACCTAAATCTAGAATTTCATGCAATTGACCGCGATTGAGTTGATAACGCACAAAAATTGTTGATAGCGTGTCGCCTTCACTGATATTCAAGTCTAGCCAAGGCGATTCAGGGGCTTCTGCAATTTCTAAGTTGTGCGTGTCTTCCTCTTCACCATCATCATCTGTGCTGGGTGCTGCATTTTGATAATCCCAATCAGTGGGTAAAACGGTCAAAGCGGGAATAAATAAATCAGCAAGTTCGGTGGGTATTGGCTCATTGAGTAGAGCGGTTTCTTCATCGGTGGGTGTTGCGTGTTCTGGCGTTTTTGTTGAAAAAATGTCATTTTGTAACGACTTGGCGAATTGATGAATGCTACTATTCGGTTCGTATAACGCGCCTGTACTCGTTAGCCACCATCCCATAGAAACTAACATGCTAACCGTTAAAATAGCGGTCTTAGGGCGTTTAAATTTACGTTTACGGACACCCTTTTCAAGGCTAAATTCATACCCTGCGAGGGAGATAGGTAATTCTGGTTGATCATGAAAATGTTGTCGCCACCATTGGGCAAATCGACCAGATAACGTATGACGTGTTTTAAACAAGTCCTTTGAATTGACTTTTAAACCATTCATTGGCTTAACCTCTGATCCTAGTGATTGTTTATAACCCATTTTCTTGTACACCATAAGTTCCGAAAGCAATACAGGAAAATAACGAAAACGTTCACGTTAGTCAATATAGAAATACAGGAACGTCCTCATTGACAGGTTTGTTTTTTGGTCTGTCAAAATCTACAGCATTTTCTATGCACAGTTTAACCATTTATGATTCAATAGGATAATCTTTTTCTTTCCCTTATGAGAAATAAGGGTTTTAAACTTGAGCTAACATTATAAAATACAATAAGTAGGGATAAATATTTTTAATAAACGTGACGCGATTCGTTTTGTTAATGTTGCAGTCATTTTGAGGAGGAAACATGTTAAACGCATCATGTGTTCGATTAGTTTGTCAGTCTTGGGAAAAACTCTCCCCAACGCCGACAGAGGGAGTGGCATTAGGCAAACAATTTTATACTAATTTGTTCAAACTCGACCCTAGTTTACAAGAGATGTTTAGAGGGAGCATGACGGAGCAAAATCTGCGCTTTATTCACATCATGGATACTATTGTTAATGCAATTGATAAAGTAGATGCGTTGGTTGCTGTGGTTGAACGGTTAGGTGTGCGTCATGTGGGTTATGGCGTACAAGAGGAAGATTATATCGTGTTTGGTAACGCACTGTTAACGACTATTGAACAGGGCTTAGGGGATGATTGCACGCCTGAAATAATAGATGCTTGGTCTGTGACGTATAAAACACTGGCGGATTTAATGAAAAAAGGGGCTGAAGCAGCCTCTAGCGTCGTTTAAAGCCAACCTGACAGGTTTTAGAAACCTGTCGGGATTATCTAAAAAATTTAGAAAATTTCGTATTTTTACCTTTCTCTTATACTTAACTCTACTTGCCAACGTTCATTCCCTGTACGTGGCATGGCTTCTAAACATAAGATACCCAATTCATTAACACTCGCTCTTAAACGGATAGGGACAACTTCACCCGTTTTGCGCCCTTCTGCAGGTAAATTGGCTTCAATTTCAGCTAATTCAAGCAACTCTTCCGCGCCCCATGTTTCCAATAATGTGCCAACGGCATCCTCACGGCGCACGGATGAACCAAAAAAGCGAAACCGCACGGCTTCTCCTACCACTAAACCAAATTCTTGAGGCGGTAAGTCTGCACTTGTTCCCTCTTCCATGCCAAAAGGAGCAACACATAATGCTTGTATTGGTGGTTCTAATCCCGGCACAGCGGGCATAGAACCTTCAATTCCCACATAATACGCATTTGCCAATCCACCGCGAATCCGCACGCCATGCCCTTGACGTACATAGCTATAGTAGGCAGCACCCTGTCCAACCGCTAAATCTAAATCACTACCCGTTAAAACCCGCACAGGCTCGGCATTTTCTCCTGCTAACCATGTATTTAACACCTGCAACAACCGTTCTGTCAGTGTATTTGCTTTAAATACGCCACCGTTCAATAAAATGGCGGTTGGATGTAAAAAACTGGCTGCCTCATGGGTTGGAAAACCTGTTAATTCCGCCGTTGCATGGGTTTGGCGGCTTAAGAAACTGGCTAAATGTCGTGTAACGCTTGCATCTTGTGCATACGGCAAGCCTAATGTTGTTAATGCGGCGCGTGGACGAGAAACAGGACGTGCAGAAGCAGGAACTTCAGGGAAAAAACCATTGATAAGGGTTTGTGTTACCTCGGCGCGGGTTAATTCTGTTCGTAATGTTCCGCCGATTAAACGTGAGCCACGACTCGGCACAATCACGGGTACATTGTCTAAATTCGCATCCGCTAAAATACGTTCTTTTGCCACTCGACAGCCATGCATTAAGGCTTGAATTTGCCAGTTTTCTAAAGTTTTTCCTTCGGTTGCCAATTTCGCTTTTAACACGTAGGCAAGGGCTAAGTCCATGTTATCCCCGCCTAGTAAAATGTGGTCACCAACAGCAATGCGGTTTAAAACTAAGTTTCCCTCGCTCTCTGTCACCGCAATTAACGAAAAGTCTGTTGTACCGCCACCCATGTCAACTACAAGAATAATATCGCCAACTTTAATCTGTTTACGCCATTCTCCTTGTGTCGCTTGAATCCAGTTATATAATGCCGCTTGCGGTTCTTCTAACAAGACCGCATGACTCATGCCTGCTAATTGTGTCGCTTCTGAGGTTAATTCCCGCGCGGCGGGGTCAAAAGAGGCTGGAATTGTAATGGTGAGGGTTTGTGTCTCTAAAGGGGCATCAGGATGGGTAAAATCCCACACTTGGCGCAAATACTGAAGATAATGTACGCTAGCCTGTAAAGGCGAAAATTTAGCGACTTCTTCAGGTGCATCTAGGGGTAAAAAAGGGGCGTGGCAATCTACACCTGTATGACATAACCAGCTTTTCGCACTAGAAACAAGGCGAATGGGGGTCGTAATGCCTAATTGTCGCGCAAACTCTCCTGTAATCACGGTTGTTTGTGCATTCCAAGGCAAGGTTAATTCCTGCGGATTCATTTCATCAGGATGTGGAAGATAGATAAAAGAAGGCAACATCGAGCGATTATCCACCGTTCCAGCACTGACTAGCTGCGGAATGGTTAAAACCTGCTGAATCACTTGTTCACCATCGGACAGGCTCAAGTCAACCGCTGATATAATACAGTGCGTTGTTCCCAAATCGATACCAACAGCATAACGCGGATTCATAATTCAACCTCTGCAGGAACGATAATATTTAAATCATGACCTTCAATGACTTTCGGTAAATTGACAGCACTAACTTCCCACCCACGATGAATCAATTCTCCCGTAAAAGGGGGACTGCCAACGACATTTCCGACTAAACGCATACGACGGGTATCGAAACCTGCTTGTAAAGTAATGCGACTTTCTTCATTTTCTGGACGAATGGCTTGAATTGTGAAGTATTTATGCAAGACTTTACGACTGCCTTCATGAATCACCCGTGCAGCGGCACCAATATCGGCATCGGAGTAGTTAGCAATATTTTCCTCAATAAAATCAATAAAGCGTGCGTCTGCTTGCAGTAGTCCAAGTAATTGCAGTGCTGCATCGGGATTAGATTCTTTTAATATTGTCGTCGGTGTAACGGATTGCAGGGGGGGTTCTGTGGGTAAAGTGGGATTTACTAAAAACTGTTGTGCTTGTTGCGCAAATTTATCATCAGTAGCCGTTTGAAAAAACAGTTTGATAGCTAACGATAAACGATGAATAAACGAAGCCATTTCTTGTCCCTGTTTTGTGGTTTATACGGAGTTTTATAACATGTTATCGGGCTTATTATACTGTGAATTAGGGAAGGCTTAAAAAGTGTCGAGGGGCATAACGGCTGAGTTTTTTAGTGCTGATAAAGATAACTTATATAAGATACAATGGGGTAAAACCGTATTTGAGTATTAAGTTAATAAATATTCGAAAACGGCAAATTTTATGATAAAAATCACGGAGGCGTAATGACAACTTTATATGATTTAGTAATTATCGGCGGTGGTTTAGTGGGGACGAGCCTCGCCTGTGCGTTACGCCACACGCCCTTAAAAATTGCACTTGTTGAAGCCAATGAATGGATAACGACATCAGGCAAATCTCATTATGATGACCGTGTATTAGCCTTGACACATACATCACAACGGATTTTACAAGGGTTACAAGTTTGGCAAACCATTGCACCCGCCATAACACCCATTCAACAAATTCATGTCTCCGAACAGGGCGGTTTTGGGATGACGCGCCTAAATGCTAAAACAGCCCAATTGCCTGCGCTAGGTTATACCATTCGTGCCAAACAATTAAGCCAAGCATTACAACAAGCAGTGAGTCAAACATCGCAGACAGTTTTCGCGCCCGCGCAGGTTACGCAGGTCTGTTTTAATGAACAATACATTGAATTACAACTACAACATCAAGCCCAAACCCAGCTTTTACAAACTCGATTGCTAGTCATTGCTGAGGGTGGGCAGTCTAAGATACGTGATTATGTAGGAATTGAAGCACATGAGTCTGCGTATGGGCAAACCGCGATTACTTGCAATGTTACCTTGTCACAAGCGCATCATCATATCGCCTATGAACGATTTACGCCAACAGGCCCTTTAGCCTTATTACCCTTAGAAAATAGAGATTGCTCGTTAATTTGGACGGTTAGTAGTGACGATACCGTGCGCGCTTTAGCGTTAAACGATGCTGATTTTTTACAGGTAATACAACAGGCTTTTGGTTGGCGGGCGGGGCAATTTATTCACACAGGGCAACGTGTAGCATATCCATTGCGTTTAGTTCGTACTGAATCTAGCGACTATCCACGTTTGACCGTTATCGGTAATGCAGCACATACTTTACATCCTATTGCAGGACAAGGATTTAATTTAGGATTACGTGATGTTGCCAGTTTAGCACAAGCCATTATTGAGACATTGCAAGCAGGAAATGTAGATATTGGTGATATAACGACGTTAGACTGCTACCAGCAGTATCAACAACCCGACCAAAATCGTGTAACTACACTGACTAATCAAATGGTTAAAGTTTTTTCTAATGATTTTTTCCCATTACAAGTTGCACGTAATTTAGGAATCTTAACGGTTGATGCTATTCCACTGTTAAAACAAATTGTTATTCAGCAAATGACGGGGTTAAATGGGCATCCATCGCGTTTATTAATGGGAATGCCGCTAACCATGTGAAACAATATAGTTTGTTTAATCACTTAAAAAATATAATAATAGTTTTATTAAAAATAAAAAGGCTATCTATTTGGATAGCTTTTTTTATGCCAAAAATATGATATATAAACGCATATAAAATGAAATTATCAAAGAAATAGCTAAAAATAAAAATTTATATAAATTATGTATTGTTTTATCTTGAATTATTACATTTAAGCGAATTAAAAGAAACGAAAGCTAAAAACTCAGGTATAATTGCCCAATGTATCTATGATGATAAATAAGCATATTTTAGTGTTTTTATTTTTAACTTATTATTTAATAAGCTATTTATTAAAAACTGAGATTAAATAGTGGAAGCATTTGTCTTTATTATAAATATAAATGACTGAATGGTAGGGCGACGACTATTGCGTAATATCATGATGAATACTAAAAAAACATGACCTATCTACTTTTTTATCTGAACTTTTTTGAGAATGTACTAATGAAAATAAAAACTTTTACGCGGATGACAACGGTTGCACTACTCATTAGTAGTTCTGTTGCTTCCGCTATTGAGCTAACGGATTACGTGTCTCCAGACAGTTTTTTTCAACAATCTTATTTAAGTGGTAGTTTTAACTTAAATAGCGGTAATCAAGACCAAACCAGCTATAACGGCACATTCGCTGGTTCTTATGACATGACTTACAGTACCTTACCTTTTGTTTGGAATGTTGCTGCTGATGCTCGGACAGACTTTAGTCGTGGTAAAGAAAGTGATGCCTCCACGGAAAAAGGTTATGATGTTTTTGCCAGTACGACTGCGGATAAATACTTTAATAACAACAGCTTATTATTTGGATTTGGTTCTGCTGACTTAGGCTATCGTCGTTTGTTTGGTTCAGATGAGGCAGATGACCCTTTTGCAAAATTGGGCGTTGGGGTTGGTTATGGTCGTATTTACAATGCAACCCCGTTGGCTAAAGCCATTCGTATTGTTGAAGACCTTGTTAAATATAAGGTATTAGCCAGTGAACCCTCTACAAAAGGTTACATGGAATTAGCGGGTGTGATTGATCGCGAATCCGAGTTTATCAGCAAATACAGTTTGAAAGAGTACAAAAAATACTGGGTTGAAGCGATGGAAGAAGTATTGCATCGTGACGGGGTTTTAAAAACCGAGTCACTTGGTGCATTAGGCGTTATTCGTATTCAAGAAATTCTGTTCGATGAACGGATTAATCAGCGTAAACATGGTTGGGTTGTGAGAGGCGGGGTTGGTTATATTGCATCTAACTATGATGGTAGCGATTCTGACCCCTCTTTAGATGTGATATTCGAGTATGGTTTGCCTATCGGTTTGCAATGGCAGTTAATCGAGAGGGCGGAATACTCCACTATTCTGAGTGGTGATATAGGGCATAGAATTCGTAACGTTCTGAGTCTGACTTATGAAATCACAGATGCGATTGACTGGGAAAATGAATGGGAATTGGATTATTTAAAACCAACCGATACTCCACCAGACCAGATTGTGTCTAATACACTGTCTTCTACACTCCGTTATTATTTATCTAATCGGTTAAGTGCTGATTTAACCCTTGAATTACGTAGAATTGATGATGACATCGATGATAATGGTAATGATAAAACTGACAAAGCATTGCTGTTTGGCATTTCTTATCGATTAAATTAATCCATTTACGCATTAAAATGGGTTGATTAAGGCGCGCTAGTGAGGCAAATTAGACTGGCGCGCCTTTATTTTTGTGTTATTTTCTATTTTTTTGTAAGGATTTCACATAATGAGTGAAGATTATTTTCGTTACCATGTTTTTTTCTGTACGAATCAACGTGAGCAGGGTAAAGAGTGTTGTCAGAATCATAACGCAACTGCTATGCGTGATTATATGAAGCAGAAAGTAAAAACCTTAGGTCTTGCAGGCAAAGAAAATGTACGGGTTAATGCGGCTGGCTGTTTAGACCGTTGTGAGTTAGGCCCTGTGTTGGTTATATATCCTCAAGGTGTGTGGTACACCTTTGTTGATAGCTCAGATATAGATGAAATTATTGAAGAACATTTGCAAAATGGACGTATTGTTGAACGCTTGAGATTATCTGTATGACACACCATCTTCATCATCATTGTAAACCCCAACAATTATTAATCCCCGCGCCAGCAGGTCAGTTAGAAGTGCAAATGAGCTGTCCTAAGCATCCACAAGACCCAAGTCATACGCCGTATATCGTTGTGTGTCATCCTAACCCTGTACAGGGGGGGGCGATGACAAATAAAGTTGTTTATATGTTGGCTAGTACATTTAATGCGATGGGATTGGGGGTAGTACGGTTTAACTTTCGCGGTGTAGGTAAAAGTACAGGTACTTATGATCATGGCGATGGTGAAACCGATGATTTGCGGGCGGTTGTGCAGTGGTTAAAAACAGAATATGCGCCAACAGAATTATGGCTTGCAGGATTTTCTTTTGGTAGTTATGTTGCCTTACGCGCCCATGAAGAATTAGGTGCGAAACGGCTATTGTTGGTCGCGCCTGCGGTTGGACGGTTTAATTTTGAGAATTTGAAGTTAAGCAATATCCCCACGATGATTATTCAAGGGGGACAAGATGAGGTAATTGTGCCTGATGATGTTTTACGGTGGATGCGTAGCCAATCTTATCAACCACAGCTACATTGGATGGATGAAGCCGACCATTTCTTTCATAGTCGTTTAAATGAGTTGCGTGATGCTATTATTGATAAATGGGGACGGCATCTCGTTTAGAATTAACTGTTTAAGATTAATAATGGGCTATTGCGGTGTTATCTTTGGGAATGTTAGGTGTCGAACAGTGGGTGAAAACAAGCGCGCCAAATCAATAATAGGGATAATGGTGTGATCTATATTAAAACAGGCAATGGCTAATGGTTGCCAATGTTGTAAGTGTTGCGGTAATGCGCAGGCTTGTTCATCCGTCACAAAAATGCCTATCGGTAAACTGGCGAGGTGAACCCCAGCATAACCAATATTCGCCAAGTTTTTTTGATAAACAGCGATACCCACAATCTCTTGTTGTGCGCGAAAAATTTTCTGTCCTTCCAATAAACTCGGCACATCTAAGACGGGTAATAAACGGTTTTGCCAGACTAACACTTCATCACAGTAGTGTGGGGTATAGGGAACTTCAAAAATCGGCGGGGACAGTGCGACTTGTGACATTTCATGCAAACCAACAGCCGCTTGTAAGCCTCTGCCAAAATCTAGTATCCATGCACGGCTGGTTTTTTCTATTGTATCCGCCATGTTTAAGCCCTGTGGTTAGCGTTTGATTTCATTCTCAGCAATAAACTGTGCTGATTGTAATGTTAAATATTGCCATAGCGTATCACCGGGACAAATATACGTCAGTTTATCGTGATAAATCACCAGTTGACTGATAGGCGACTGGGGAAGTTTCATGATATCAGGCAAGGGTTGCGGATAGAGATTTTCTTTTTGAAAATTAATTGTTTCTACTTCGTTACAGACAACACCTAATAATGTGTTGTCTGCTGTTCCTGCTTGTATAGCTGCTTGTACGTCAGCGGGTGGCTTTAGTAGGAAAAAGTATTCTCGATCTTCAGGTACATCTGTAATAAGGGACAAGTCTTCTGCTAAACAAAAAACATAGGATTCTTGTCCGTGTCCACCAAATCGCCCAATAAATCCTTGTTCGGTCCGTATGGGATGTAAATCTGCAATAATTTCCACTGTTTCCACATCTTTTTGTGGAATAAATAAGTGTGTGCCATCTAAAACAACAAAGACGTACAAATTGGGGTTGTAACCCAACGCGCTAGAATAGGCATCGAACGATGTTGCTCTTGACACTAGACTTGCCCCGCTAAACCTTTGTCTATCCAATCCAATAATTCAGTATCTTGATAGGGCTTGGTGAGATAAGCACTCACCCCTGCAGTACGCGCCTGCTCGCGGTGTTTTTCTGTGGTTCGGGAGGTAATCATAAAAATGGGGAGTTTTTGTGTCGCAGGATTGGCACGAACGTGAGCAGTCAGTTCTAAACCATTCATGCGTGGCATTTCCATATCAACTAACATGACATTTGGACGGGTTTGGTTCATGACTTCAATCGCTTCTACGCCATCTTTTGCCAGCAACACTTCAAACCCTGCATCTTCTACCAGTGTCGATAATGACTTCCGCACGCTGAGTGAGTCATCAACAATTAAGACTTTTGGCACGCTTGCTACCGCGCCTGTGTCGGCTGCTTCTTGTTGTCCCATGTAGTTACTTAACGCCATCTGCATGGGGGAACGCAATAATTCTGGCACATCTAGCAAAGGAACTAAGCTACCATCCCCAAGAATGGCTGCACCCGATACACCACGCACTTTAACCACATATTTACCCATACTTTTCATCACGAGGTCATGGGTATCCAGTAGTTCATCAACAATAACCGCAGTCACCCCTGTTTCTTCATGAACCAATAAAATTGGCTTGGTATGGTATTCATTTGCGGCAATACCATCACCTTGTACGTTGAGTAAAGAAGCCATACTTTTCAGCGCAAAGACTTTTTTACCCATTTTGAAGGTGATTTCATTTCCTATTTGATGAAACTCGCCAGACTCAGGTGCTAAGGCTTGTTCTAGGGCATTGGTTGGAATCCCGTAGCGATTTTGTCCCATGCGAATAACCAGCACATGCACCGTTACCAAAGACATGGGCAGTTTAATGACAATATTCGTGCCTTTTCCTGTCTCTGAGACTAAATCTAACGTGCCTTTCATTTGGCGTACGTTGGTATAAACCACGTCCATTCCTACACCACGCCCAGATACTTGGGTTACGCCTGATTTGGTGGAGAAACCTGACATAAGAATTAAACGGGCTAATTCAGGTTCTGCTATTTCTTGGGCTTCCGTAATTAAGCCACGTTGAATAGCTGTGTAGCGAATGTTGGTATAGTTCAAGCCTTGCCCGTCATCTTTACAACTCATGACAATGCTATTGCCTTCGCGATAGAAGCGTAGCAGAATCGTTCCTGATTCAGGTTTACCCAAGAGTTTACGGTCTTCTACAGGTTCAATCCCGTGGTCAATCGAGTTACGTAAAATGTGCATCAAGGGGTCAGCGAGGTTGTTTAGTACGTCGCTGTCTATCATGATGTCTGTGCCAATAACTTCTAACTCTGCTTGTTTGCCTGTCATACGGCAAGTTTGGCGCACATTTCGTTGTAATTTAGAAATAACCGTACTGACAGGCACCATGCGGGTGGTCATGATGTTAGCTTGGAATTCTTTATTCAAGCGTTCATGCTGAACGAGCATGGTTTCTAATTCGGATAAGTCATTACGAATTGACATGCCTAATTCACGCGCGTCAGCAATAGATTCAATAAAGCTGTGAGCAACGCTGTGCAATTCGTTATATTCTTCAAATTCTAAGGGGTCAAATTCCTCTTCATCTTGTGCCATTTTGTTATAGCGACTTTCAACCCCCGTAATCCCACGAATATCAACGATATTTTCTAATTCAAACGTTTTTCGCTGTAAAACCATGCCTTGGTCAGTCAGTAAGCGAGTATTTCCCAACACATGGCGTAACCGTTCATGAATTTGTCCGATAGAAATAGATAACTCACCGACGAGACGCATTAAGTTATCAACAGTGCTGGTTGGTACACGTAAAACTTGTTCAGGCGAACCTTGTTCTACAGGCGCACCGCCAGCGGCTTTTTTCGGCTCAGTTTTTTCGCCACCTTCGCCTGCCTCAGTCGCAGGCGCGGCTTGAACGGCTTTACGAGGTGCGGAGGGCGCATCCAAATTGCCTTTGTCAATCTTATTCGCCCAGTCCAAGACATCTTGTAAAACTTGCAAGGCTTGTGGGGGTGGGTCGTCTTGCCCTGTGAGCGAATCCACCATGATTTCTAGGCAGTCTGCCGCCTCGGTCATGGTGTCAGTTAAGGCTTTAGGTGGAGAAACTTGATTTTGCGCAAGGTATTCTAAAATATCTTCCAAATGATGGGCGATATTGGCAATACCCTTAATTCCAATAATATTGGAAGAACCTTTCAGCGTGTGAGCAATCCGTTGCGCCCGTTCAATTTCTGGAATCGTTGGTTCTTGGATAATATGTTGAATACATTGGGTGAAATCAGACGCATTTTGTGGAACTTCTTGCAAGTATGCGTCATATAAATCACGGTTAATGTCTTCAGGCGGGGTGATTAAGACATCTTCAGGGCTTGCCGTCGTCTGCCGATTATAAGCAGCGGCTTCTTCAGCACTTTCTTCAACTGTTGACCCCTTCATTAGTTTTTGCAACAGCATGTAGGCTTGTTGGTCGTCTAATGGCGTTGCCCATTGTGGCTCACGGAAGTGATTAACTAATTTGACAACATTGTCCGCGGGCGATTGTAGATAAGAAAGGACTAAATCTGACCATGTTTCTAGTAGTTTTTTAGCTTTTTGCCGTGCGGCAAGGTCTTTTTCGGCGAGTGCTTTAACATTTTCTGCAATAAACATTGATACTTCTTGCAGACCTTCTAAGCCCATCATTTCTGCCGCAGCGTACAAGCGCATCACTTGGTCAGCATAATTCTCAGCAGATTCGTTAAAGCCCTCCGCATCATTTGCTAAGCTCGTGTATTTAGCTAAATTATCGGTTAATTCTTCTTTCGCGGATTCTAATTCGCTTTGCAGAATTTCTAAAACTTCGGCATTACCGAGAGAAATTTCACCACCTTCTCCCTCTGCAACTTCTAATTCGGCTAGTTCTTCTGCACTTTCCTCTTCTTCGCTCTCTTCTTCGGGCAACGTGGTATCAGCAAATTCTTCTTGATATGCACTGACTTGGTCGGCTGCGGTTGAGGGTTGTGTCAGTAGTTGATGTAATTCAATCGCCCGTTCATCATCCAAAGGCATAGACCAAACAGGGGCTTGTAAAAGTGTTATAAGTTTTTGCGCGCCATCTAATGGGTTATGCAGGTACTCTAAGACGACAATAGGCCATTGTTCAATATAAGGTTTAACAGCTAGCTTTTCTGCTGGCTCTTGGGTACCAAATGCCATGAGGTTATCATTAACAAATGTGCAGACTTCTTGTAAGCCTTGCAGACCTGCCATTTCTGCTGCGTCCCAAATGGCTTGTACTTGATTAGTATAGTTTTCTATTGCCTCTAATAGGGCTGGATTATCATTTTCCATGGAGACACATTCCTCAAGAGCGGTTGACAAGCCCGCGATAACATCTTGTATTTGGTTTTGGAGCAGTTCGATAATATCAGGTGAGGCAATCACTAACGGAATAGTGTTTGTTGGCGTAACACTGCTTGTTGGCAATAGTTGTTGCCGTAGTGCAGTAACACGCTCCTCTTCTAAGGGTTGCGCCCATGCAGAATTTTGGAGTATTTCTAGTAAACTCTCAACGCCTACACGTGGATTTTCTAAATAAGCAATGCTGGTATCAAGCCAATCCGTTAAAACAGGTTGTGCGGATAGTCGAGTTGCTTGTTCCGCCATGCCTAATTGCATGACGTTATCATTGACGAAAGTACATATTTCTTGCATACCATGAAGTTGCGCCATTTCTGCCGCATCCCACACGCTTTGCACATTTTCGGTATAACTCCCGACTGCCATTAGGAGTTCTTCACTGCCATCTTCTGCGTTTGTAATCGCTTGCGTGATGTCAATGAGTTGTTCTTTTGCATCATGTAATTGCCCAATTAAGAGCATTAATATATCAGGGTCGGCTAAGTAAATTTCACTCAGTTCTTCTGGTATCTCAGCAACAGCAGGTGCGTCAATGGATTCCGCAGATGTCGCACTTTGCACTAGCTTTTCTAATAATTCTGCGGCTTGCTCATCGCTTAAGGGGTTTACCCATGTCGATTGTTGTAAATAGTTGGTTAGACGATTTGCTTGATTTGCTGGGTCTTGTAAATAATCAATCGAATGAGGTATCCATTGGCTAAAGACATCCATTGCCGCTTGACGCTCATTTAACGCCTGCGCACTTAAACCCATGACATTATCATTGATAAAGGTGCAAACTTCTTGCAGACCATGCAGTTTTGCCATGTCTGCGGCATCCCACAGTGCTTGTACTTGTTCAGTATAGTTTTCTACGGCTGTTAGCAGTTCTTCACTGCCATCATCTGCCATCGTCAGCGATTGTAAGGGTTCAAGCAGTGCGTCAGCAGTGTCTGTAAATTGTCCAATGAGTAAATCAATTATTTCAGGGTCTGCAATAACGAGTGATGGTATTGTGGCTGCAAGCGTTTCGTTTTCATCTTGTTCTGTTTGAATAAGAAGTTCTGTTTCTTCTTCAGACGCATCAATATCCATTTTGGGTAAAACTGGGGAGGCTTCTTCAATATCATTAATATCATTAATATCATCAATAGATTCTATTGATTCTATTGATTCTATCAATTCGCTAGATTCGGTAAGTTCAGGTTCAACTTGCTCTGTTTCAAGTTGTTCTGTTTGAACGGCTGGTGCGAGTAATCTTGTATATAACTCATCAGCTCGTTCGGAATCTAAAGGATAAGCCCATTCTTTTTGTTGAAGAAAATTGACGAGTGTGGATGCACCACTGCTTGGATATTGCAAGTATTCAATAGCCAATGTTACCCAATCAGTAAATAGTGGTTTTGCAATCAATCGGTTGGCGTTATCTTGGCTACTCAATGCCATTATATTATCATTAACGAAAGTGCAGACTTCTTGCAATCCTGTTAATTGAGCCTGTTCTGTTATATCCCAGATATTTTGCACAGACTCGCTGTAATCACTAATCGCATTGAGCAACTCTTCGCTACTGTCCTCAGCCTGCATCACTTCAGCATAGCCATTCGTTAATAACAAATCAGTTTCTGCTAATTGAGTTATTAATAAATCCAACATATCTGCTGACATCAGTGAAATATCTGTGTCTCCAGTAATTGAATTATCTTCTACAATATCAACGGGTTCTTCTGTAAATTCTTCAATAGGCGATATGTCTTCCACGACAGTGATAGATTCTGGCGTATCATCCACAAAGTCATTTAAATCAGTTTGTTCTGCCTGTTCGTTGTTTTCTACTTCTAACGCACCATGTGTTAATTGCAACAACAAGGTATCTGCTTGCATTGCATCCAATGGTGTTGTCCAAATAGGATTTTGTAAGTATTCAATTAAAGTTGGGGCATTTTGTAACGGATTTTGGAGATATGCCAACACATGCGGTACATAAGTTTCCAACACGGGTTTACTTGCCATGCGCGCTGTTTGCGATTGTTCACCTAATTCCATAACGTGACTCATCATCACATCACAAACGGTTTGCAATCCTTCTAACTCCGCCAGTCCTGCTACATCATAAATAGCCTGAATATGGTTGGTAAATGCCTCTATTGCCTCAAATAACGCTGAACTTTCCTCATCAGCCGTCGCTAAATTGGTAATAGCCTTGTTTGATTCTTCCTGTATCGCTTCAATTTCTGCAATTAGCGTATCTAGCGTATCGTTGCCTACTGAAGAAGATGCAGATTCTTCAGCCGTTAGCGTGGATATTTCATCTTGTTCATTCAGTGATATATCAGTTTCAGAAGTGTCTAATATTTCCGCGTCTGCAAACGAATTTTCTTCCGAGTTTTCCTCATCCATCAGCGGTAAAGCATCCACCGTATCAAACTCTGTGGAGTTTGTTAAATCTACTTCATTATCATCAACTTCTGATGCTAATAGCACGTCATCGTCAATAAATGCGCCACCCCAATCAGGCTTATCTATTTCAATGTCAAGTGAGGGAGATTCTTCCTCAGGAATAGATAACTGCAATGGTTGCACAATGACAGTCTCGACAACTGGCGCAACGGGTTTAACGATTTTCTCATCTAACAACAGCAGTTTTTCTTTTTCTACAGGTGGCGTTGCTGGCTGGCTTGGCTCATTAACAACAGGTTTTGTGGAAACAACCGTGGTGACAGGAATAGGTTTATTGACAGAACGCTTGGCGTAACTGGTTTCGATAGCGGGTACAAATCCTTCCCGTGTGAGCTTGCCTAACAATGTTTTGGCGGTATTCTTGCCCATTGGTGATAGCCATTGATTATCCTGCAAATAGGTTAATAATAATGGTCCACCTTGTTGTGGATTGCGTAAATACTCTAAAACAAATTCTGTCCAATGAGAGAGATGCTCATACGATGCTAACCGCTCGGTTTGCGGATGTGTACTGAGTTCAAAAATATTGTCATTGATAAAAGTATAAACTTCTTGCAACCCTGATAGACCATCAACTTCTGCTTTTTCCCATAAAGACTGTATCGTATTGGTATAACCTTCAATGGCTTCTAAAAAAGCATCACTATCGTCTTCTGCCGTAACAAAGTTGTGCAAGGTTTCCGATAAAATATCTGTAACCGCGACGATTTCATTAGCGGCCGTTTCTAACTTACTGGAGCGAGAAAATTCAGGAATAGCAGGACTGCTAATCGTAGGAACAGAAGCTGGTTGAGCAGATGTTTTAATTGTTGTGTCATGTGTAACAGGCAATACATCTGTAAAATCGGTATCATCCATGTCATCGGAAATTAACATATCCATGTCTGCTTTTGCTACATTATCAGACATATATTCAGATTCTGTCGTTTCCACAAAAACACTAGGAACAGAAACTGTTTCGGCTAAAGATTCTATATTGGGTAAGTCATCATCGATAAAATCATCTGTTGCATCACGCAATGCGGTTTCTTCGGCTGCCAGTGACATTTCGTCAAAAACAGGTAGTTCGGTATCATCTACGCTTTCATCATCAGTGTCTTCGACAATATCCACATCAGCACGTGTCATGATTTCACATGCGATATCTTCCTCACTCAATACTGGCTCATCAGAAAATAAGACATTTTCATCTTCTGTTACGTCAGGCGATTCATCAGCAATGAAAGCGGTTTCATCAATGTCTGCATTTTCATCGGCTAATAATTCTGTTTCCGTTTCGTCAGGCAATTCATCAGCAATGAAAGCGGTTTCATCAATGTCTGCATTTTCATCGGCTAATAATTCTGTTTCCGTTTCGTCAGGCAATTCATCAGCAATGAAAGCGGTTTCATCAATGTCTGCATTTTCATCGGCTAATAATTCTGTTTCCGTTTCGTCAGGCAATTCATCAGCAATGAAAGCGGTTTCATCAATGTCTGCATTTTCATCAGCTAACAATTCGGTTTCTGTTTCGTCAGGCAATTCATCAGCAATGAAAGCGGTTTCATCAATGTCTGCATTTTCATCAGCTAACAATTCTGTTTCTGTTAAGTCAGGCGATTCATCAGCAATGAAAGCAGTTTCATCAATATCTGCATTTTCATTGGCTAATAATTCGGCTTCTGTTTCGTCAGGCGATTCATCCGCAATGAAAGCGGTTTCATCAATGTCTGTATTTTCATCAGCTAATAATTCGGCTTCTGTTTCGTCAGGCAATTCATCAGCAATGAAAGCAGTTTCATCAATGTCTGCATTTTCATTGGCTAATAATTCGGCTTCTGTTTCGTCAGGCAATTCATCAGCAATGAAAGCAGTTTCATCAATGTCTGCATTTTCATTGGCTAATAATTCAGCTTCTGTTACGTCAGGCGATTCATCCGCAATAAAAGCAGTTTCATCAATATCTGCATTTTCATTGGCTAATAATTCAGCTTCTGTTACGTCAGGTAATTCATCAGCAATGAAAGCGGTTTCATCAATGTCTGCATTTTCATCAGCTAACAATTCCGTTTCTGTTTCGTCAGGCGATTCATCCGCAATGAAAGCGGTTTCATCAATGTCTGCATTTTCATCGGCTAATAATTCTGTTTCTGTTATGTCA